>CAYMMR010000127.1:0-8170 GCA_964391545.1 uncultured Nitrospinota bacterium
ATATTAATGTCGCTCAATGCCTGTTTCAATTCGTCGAGCTTGAAAGGTTTTATTATCGCCTCTATCTTTTTCAATCTCCTCACCCCCTTTCGTTAAAAAATATTTTAAGCGAAATTATAGACTTTAAAAAAACTACAGTCAACCTTATTATACTTCCATTTGCAAATAGTAAAATATGTTATAATAGCCAAACGGTTACTCTCCTCTCTATTATAAGCTTTTCCGGTTTATCCGGGTTAGTGTGAGGGATGAAAAGGAGATTGAATGGGACAAATAAAAATTTACGATACGACATTAAGGGATGGCGGGCAGGCTGAGGATATTTCATTTTCCCTCGAGGACAAGGTGAGGATTGCCCTGAAGCTCGATGAATTGGGAATCCATTATATCGAGGGTGGATGGCCCGGAGCGAATCCAAAGGATACGGAGTTTTTCAGCGAGATAAAAAAACATAAGCTGCATCATGCTAAAGTGGCAGCCTTTGGAAGCACAAGAAAGCCAAAGGTAAAGGCAGATACAGATGAAAATATATTATCGCTTCTTAATTCAAATACCCCTGTCGTAACCATTGTTGGCAAATCATGGAATCTCCATGTGAGGGATGCCCTGCATATAAGTCTCGAGGAGAATCTGGAGCTTATTTACGACACTATCAAATATTTGAAGTCCTATGTCCATGAGGTTATGTTCGATGCGGAACATTTTTTTGACGGCTATAAGGGGAATCCGCAGTATGCCATAAAGACCCTCAAAGCGGCGGAGGATGCAGGAACCGATGTTATTGTCCTGTGCGATACGAACGGGGGCACGATGCCGACCGAAATTCCTGCCATATTCGAGGATGTTAAAAAGAATATTTCAAAACCCCTTGGCATTCACACACATAATGATGCCGAAATGGCAGTGGCGAATACTATCGTTGCGGTAAGTCTGGGGGTAAAACAGGTTCAGGGGACGATAAACGGATACGGAGAAAGGTGCGGTAATGCAAATCTCTGCTCCATTATTCCGAATTTAAAATTGAAATTAAAGTTAGGATGTATAACGGATGAGCAGTTGAAAAAAATAAGAGAGGCCTCCTATTTTGTAGATGAGCTTGCCAATATGAAGCATTGGAACCACAGGCCTTATGTTGGAAAGAGCGCCTTTGCGCATAAGGGGGGAATTCATGTAAGCGCAGTAATGAAAAATCCTGAGACATACGAGCATATAAGGCCTGAATTAGTGGGGAATGCGCAGCGCATCCTCGTATCAGACCAATCCGGCAAGAGCAATATCCTGTGGAAGGCGAAGGAATACGGGATTGATATCGAAAGCCATGCCTCTGCTGTAAAGCATATTCTGCATGAATTGAAAGACCTGGAGAATCAGGGTTTTCAGTTTGAAGGCGCAGAAGGCTCGTTTGAACTGTTAATGAAGGAGGCAAAGGGAGATAGGAGAAAGTTCTTCGATTTAAAGGGCTTCAGGGTGATAGTAGAAAAAAGGCATATAGATGAGGAGTCTATCTCCGAGGCGACCGTAAAAATTCAAGTGGGAGACAAGCTGGAGATTGCAGCAGCAGAAGGAAATGGTCCCGTTAATGCCCTCGATAATGCACTGAGAAGGGCTCTCGAAAAAGTCTATCCGGAGCTTAAAGAGGCAAAACTTATTGACTTCAAGGTTCGCATCCTCGACGAGAGAAAAGGGACTGAGGCGAAGACCAGGGTGCTGATTGAATCGGGCGATTACAAGTCAAGATGGGGAACTGTCGGTGTGTCTGAAAATATCATCGAGGCAAGCTGGCAGGCGCTGGTGGACAGTATTGACTACAAGCTGCATAAAAAAGACAGGTAAAGGTAGAGGTAAAGGGAAAAGTAGTTATCTTTGTTGCTTTGGAGTTTTTAGAGAAAGGATAAGCTTATTTAAGTCGTTGTATATATCATTCAATTTTTTATCAAGCTTATCAAAATTATTTTTATCAAAATATTTTACTCTTAATCCATATTCAATATGATTCTGCGTTTCAGTAGCTGACCCTCTGGCAATGTAATAGAAGTTAATTTTATCCAATATGTGATTTCGTCCATAAGCTTCAGAGATATTAGCAGAAATACTTAATGATGCCCTTCGTATTTGAGATGTAAACCCATAGTCTTCCTTTTTGGGAAGATTTTCTGTCAGTTTAAAAATTTCCTCTGCAATATCCATTGCCTCTCGCCAGACAGGCATTTCTTTAAAAGTTTTGTACATCTTTACCTTTGCCTCAACCTTTACCTGATTTCTTCCTTCATCGCCGTATATGCGGCGCCGAATATGCCTGAGTCGTCGCCTAATTTTGCCTTAACTATCTTTACCCGTTTACCTGTAATACGATAAGTCCTATTTCTTATTTCTTCTATTGTGGAAGGGGCGAAATAATCCCACGCATCGGCAACGCCTCCGCCTATGATGAACAATTCGATATTTAATATAGTTACAATATCGGCTATTCCTATTCCAAGAATCTTTCCCATCCTTTGAAATATCTCAAGGGAATTTTTATCTCCGTTTTTAGCAAGCTGATATATGGCATCAGCAGTAATATTTTTTTCTCCCAACTCCCAACTCCCAACTCCTAACTCTTTTGCCATCCTCACTATACCGGTAGCCGAGGCATACTGCTCCAGACAGCCTCTGTTGCCGCAATTGCATGGATGCCCGTCTGGATAAATGGTTATGTGTCCCAATTCTCCTGCCATGCCATATTCTCCCCGCCATATATTTTTATTAAGGACAATTCCACCGCCCACGCCTGTGCCGAGTGTAAGCATGCAGAAACTGTCAAAGTTTTTTCCGGCGCCCATCCATCCCTCGCCTACAGCAGCAAGATTTGCATCGTTATCAATATAAAAGGGAACATCTAAGCCTTTATTCATCCTTCCTCTTAGATTAAAATCTATCCAGTCGGGGAAATTTGGGGATTGGGCAACTATGCCTTTATCAAAAAATATTATCCCCGGTATCCCCATTCCAACAGCGGATAATTTAAGGCTCTTTAACTCTTGCCTTATTATAGCTATTACCTTTAAAATATTTGCAATAACCATTTCTCTCCCCTTTGGGACTTCTGTAGGTATCTTTACCTTATGCAGAATCTCTCCTTTTTGTGTAACAGCCGCAGCCCTTATATTTGTGCCTCCCAAATCCAATCCTATAACATAATCTCTCATGCCATAATTCTAACCCCTACATTCCATTTATTTCAAGGTAAAATTATTTCAAGGTGAAAGCAAATGGGTTCAAATTTGATTGACAACTCAGATTTCGGGGAGTATGATATTTGAAAAATTTGGCTGTATATATTTATCTGAAGGAGTGTTATGGCTTACCCGATTAAGAAAGAGGATAAAAAATATAACTATGGAGATTACTTGACCTGGCCGGATGGGGAAAGGTGGGAATTGATAGATGGAGTTGCATACGATATGAGCCCGGCCCCATCAAGAATACATCAGGAGATTTCTGTAGAAATATTAAGACAGATTGCAAATTATTTAGTTGATAAGGATTGTAAGGTTTATAATGCACCTTTTGATGTCAGACTGCCTAAAGGTAATGAGAAAAAAGATGAAGATATAGATACAATTGTGCAGCCCGATATATCGGTGGTATGCGATAAATCCAAATTGGACGATAAAGGGTGCAAAGGCGCGCCAGAGCTTATTATTGAGATAGTCTCTCCTTTTACATCATCTATGGACTATATAAAGAAATTAGGGCTGTATGAAAGAAATCAGGTAAAAGAATATTGGATAGTTCAGCCGGTAGATAAAATTGCGATGATATACAAATTGATGGACAATGTTAGATACGGCAAACCGGATATATATTCCGAAGAAGATGAGATAAGAGTCGGGATATTTAACGGGGAGTTGGTAATAGATATGAAGCTCGTATTTGGAGCAGCCCCTCAGAAAATTTGAGATGGTTCAGCTTATTCCAGTTCGGAGACCAAATATCTTTGCAGTCAATTCACCCCTGCTGTGAACCTCAGTCTTCTCAAATATATCATGCAGATGGTCTTTTACTGTCTGCTCGCAGATAAATAGCCTCCCTGCAATCTCTTTATTGGAAAATCCCTGTATAACCAATACCGCTATCTCCTCCTCACGCTTGCTTAAGTTGTAACCGGCAAATTTTGAATGGAGCCTGTATTCCGGCGGATGCGATTCCAGCAGGATTACCTTTCCATTTTTTCCCATGCCCAGCGGAACGGTGCGGGTGCGGTAGCTGCAGGCTCCGCTTTTGAAAAAGATAGGGCTGGAGTCAAGCCCGGGGTCAGGGATTATCTTCAGCGGTTTCCCCTTCAGTATCCGCCTTGCCTCTGCATTCATGTAAAAAGGCTTGCCATCCTCATCAATAGCAATAATGCCTCCCGGCTCATTGTGCAGCTCCATCCCCATCATCAAATCAAAGTTGCGGATGGAGTTCGCAATATGCGGCAGGATAATGTTCACTATCTCCTTATCTCTATTACTGAAATCTCCATCCCCCAACTGGCGATGGAAGCCGCATGTCCCCACCATATCGCCTTGTGCTACGAGTGTAGTAGCGAGACAATACAGTATGCCGCAATTCCGCAATAGGAAATCGCAGCCAAATTCACTTTCGAGTAGTTTCCGTTTTGGCATAAAAGCGGTGTTTCGCTCAACCTTGTTTTTCCCTCCCTTTTTATACCACCCGGATGTTATAAAGGGGTCGAGCTTTACATAATGGGCAAGGTAATTATCTAACTCTTTTTCAGAGTTGTTAAACACAACGCCATCTTCAAAATGGTATTCGCCTGTTTTGTAGTCGGTGGGGGCGAAAACAGAACTGTAAATGCCGATAAATTGCTGCAGTTTCTGGCTGACTGCCGCAAACATTGCGCCTTTGTCATGCACGGAGTAGATGATATTAATAATCTCAAGTATCGCTTTGTAATCTTTTGAGGCGAGGGGCATACATCCTCCTGCGGCTGCAATAAAAATATAGTCTTTGGGCAGCAAGTTGTCAATATAAAAATTCCTACTTTCGTAGGATTGACTGAAAATGGAATCGGGGAGATATTATATACATAATTTAAGGTAAATGAATTTCAATGTTAAGATTCCTCACTCCGCTTTGCTTCTTCGGAATGACAAATTACAGAAGTATCATTCCGACCCTGAATAAAGTGAAGGAGAGGAATCTAAAAAGGAGGGAGATTATGGGAAATTTTAGAAAGTCACGGGGTTTTGTATTTCATCTCAGGCAGTTTTTATGTATAGCCTTATCTATTTGCATTGTGCTGATGGGGCTTCCGGTTAAATCGCAGGCAGAGTCTATTATAAATATTAAAGCGGATACCCTCAGAGAATTAAAAACTATCACATCAACCCTTGAAAGAATCACAGGTATCCTTGAAGGATTTAAAATTATCACGCCAAGCATGAAAGAAAAAATTATAGATACCCTTCAAGAATTAAAAGCCATCCTATCAATTCTTGAGAAAATTATGAGACTCCTTGAAGAATTTAAGGACATCACATCGCCTATTGAAAGAATCATGTATGCCCTTGAAGAATTAAAAACCATTACACCTACACTTGAAAAAGGAATGGATATCCTTAAAGAACTGAAGACTGCAAGACCAAGTCCCATAAAATCTCTTGAAGAAGTCATGGATACCCTTAAGAAATTTAAAGCCATTACGCCAACCCTTGAAAAAATCATGAATAATCTTGAGGAATTGAAGGCTAATCGTGGTGCTGTAACCCCAGACCTTGAATTGAAAATCAGGGGCAACCTTGCTGCATTGAGAACCATCACACCGTCTCTCGATGGAAAAATCTGGAATGAGTTGGCTCAAATCTCCTCAGAGATAGAGGCTGCGCCGTCTCCTGTTACTATACCGGCTCCTACCCCGGAACCGCCCCAGCCGCCTCCGGTTACTGTTGAAGATTCGGGAATGGGAGTAGGCGGTGTTTTACTTATCGGCGGACTTATTGCGGGTGTTGTTATTGTTGCGGCTGCTGCGGCTGGTAAAAAAGAAAACACAAGCAGTAGTGGAGGTGGAGGCGGTGGCGGAAGGTGGATGCAGCGGAGTCGAATGTGGTGGTAAATGCTACTCCTCATGTGCAGGAGGTTGTTGTGGGTCTTATGGCTGCATATGTCCGAGTGGTTATCCGATTTATTGCCCCAGTACGGGTAGGTGCTACAGTGTGGCTGGTTCAAGTCCATGTGGTATAAGGGGTGAAGTAATATGTTATAGACAAGTGAGTAAGTTTAACAGCCTCCTAATGAATCCAGAAGGGATTACTGCACTTAAGTTGCCAGGCTCTGGCTTAACCCTTTTTAATTCAAATCTGTCAAGTAGTATAGATTTATTTAGAACCAAGTTTGAAGTCCTTGGTGCATGTTCTGGTGACGATAGCATACTTAACACTACATTAGGTTTGCAGTTAAAAGGTGAATACAGCAGACAGCGGGGACAATTTGTATTCTCACCCTTTATTCAATTACAGCATCAGCAAAGCAGGTATTTAGCGGAGTTTGCCAATGATACTGTTTCTGTTTACACAACTACCCTCTATGGAATGGATATACATTATGTCCCCTATAATCTGACTTTAAGCAGTATGATTCGTCAGGCTATCCAGTCCGAAGATAGCGAGATGCTGAATGCAGGAGTAGTCCAATTGACTTTAAAGTTTTAAGATAGTAAAAAAACTCCCTCCTTTTCCCTCTCCAGTCGGATGGGAGGGAAAAGGGGATGTTTTATGCCCGTTGACACGTCCTTCTGCTAAAGCTTTCCTGCCAACGAATACCAATTTGACAATTTGCTTGACAAAACCCCAAATTTGCTTTGATTCCGCGCTAAATTTGTGTTATAAAAAGCCTATTGGAGAAAATTATGTCAAAGATTCCTTTTTATAAGATGAGCGGGAGCGGGAATGATTTTATATTGATTGACAACCGCAAAGGACTGGTTGACGGGGATGTCAGCCGGTTTGCTGCGAGTGTTTGCAGGAGGAAATTCTCCGTAGGCGCAGACGGACTTATTTTAATAGAGTCTTCGGATAATGCCGATTTTAAATGGAGGTTTCATAATTCGGATGGCAGCGAGGCTGATATGTGCGGCAACGGGGGGAGATGCGCTGCGAGGTTTGCCTATATTCACGGGATAGCAAATGAGAATCTCTCGTTCGAGACAAAGGCAGGAATCATAAAAGCTGAGATAAAGGACAGAAGGGTTAAGCTGGCGATGCCCGAGCCGAAGGATTTGAGAAGGAATCTCGAAATACCCGTTGATGAGAGGGTAAGGGTTCTATCTTTTATAAATACAGGAGTTCCCCATGCAGTTAAGATTGTTCCAAGTGTAGAGAATTTTGATGTAGTTGGAATTGGCAGAAAGATAAGATACCATAAGGAGTTTCAGCCTGCCGGGACAAATGTGGATTTTGCCCAGATAGTAGATGAGCATAATATTTTAATGAGAACTTATGAAAGAGGGGTGGAGGACGAGACATTGGCGTGCGGGACAGGGGCAGTAGCCGGCGCCCTTATATCGTCTCTCGGCGGAAAGGTAAAATCGCCTGTGGCGGTTAAAACAAGGGGCGGCGAAATATTGAATATATATTTCAGGATTGATCACACAGGGTTTAAGGATGTATATTTAGAGGGCGATACGGCGGTTGTGTATAACGGGGAGATATGGGAGGAAGGATATTAATCTTGTCAATACTGCAAAAACTTTTTTCTCACTTCCGTTAAATTTTCTTTTGTCCTTTTAAATTGGTAAATTATTGACCAAAAGAAAATTTAAAAAGTCGTTCAAAAAAAGTTTTTGCAGTATATATACTTTACAAATGTTCAAGGGTTCTTTTGTAGCGATAGTTACTCCTTTTAAAAATGGGAAAATAGACGAGAAGGCTTATTCCGACCTTATTGAATTTCAGATAGGGGAGGGGACTCAAGGTATTGTCCCGTGCGGGACAACTGGAGAATCCGCCACTCTGTCCCACAAGGAACATGAGAGGGTTGTTGAGCTTACGATAGAAATTGCAAACAAGAGGGTTCCTGTCATTGCGGGGACAGGCTCGAATTCTACTGCCGAATCCGTAATGCTGACGAAGCATGCCAAGTCTGCCGGTGCAGATGCGGCGCTTTTAATAACCCCATACTATAATAA
>CAYMMR010000128.1:0-8132 GCA_964391545.1 uncultured Nitrospinota bacterium
TTTTTTTTAAACTGGGTTTTTGTTCTTGAAAGGAGATTTTACGATGGGAATGACTATTACAGAAAAGATTCTTGCCTCACATGCAGGCAAAAAAGAGGTATTGCCCGGCGATTTGATAATGGCAAAGGTAGATATAGCCCTTGGAAACGATATTACAGCCCCTTTGTCCATCGAAGAATTCAAAAAGGCAGGCGCAAAAAAGGTTTTTAATAAGGAGAGGGTTGTCCTTGTCCCGGACCACTTTGCGCCAAATAAGGATATTAAATCGGCTCAGCAGGTTCGTATGTTAAAAAATTTTGCTAAGGAGTATAAGATAACGAACTATTTTGAGATGGGGAGGATGGGCATCGAGCATGCACTTTTGCCCGAAGAAGGGCTTGTCCTGCCGGGTGATGTGATTATAGGCGCCGATTCTCATACCTGCACTTATGGCGCGCTTGGAGCATTCTCCACAGGGGTCGGAAGCACGGATTTGGCTGCTGCCATGATAACAGGCGAGATATGGTTTAAGGTGCCGGAGACCATGAAGTTTATATTTTACGGGAAGCTTAAAAAATGGGTTACAGGAAAAGACCTTATACTTTATACTATCGGCAAGATAGGGGTTGACGGCGCTCTTTATAAGGCGATGGAGTTTACAGGAGAGGTGATAGACAATCTCCCGATGGATGGAAGGTTTACAATGGCTAATATGGCAATAGAGGCTGGAGCAAAGAATGGAATTATCGCCCCCGATGATATAACAATGGAATATGTCGAAGATAGGGCAAAGAGGAAATTTAAAACCTATAATAGCGATAAAGATGCCTCATACTGCGAGGTGTTTGAATTTAACGGTAAAGATATCGAGCCGCAGGTGGCATTTCCCCATCTCCCGTCGAATACAAAGCCTATAAGCAAGGCAGGCAATGTCAGGATAGACCAGGCGGTAATCGGCTCATGCACAAATGGAAGAATATCGGATTTAAGAGAAGCCGCCTCTGTCCTGAAGGGAAAAAAGATTCATAAAGATGTGAGGCTGATAGTCATTCCTGCCACTCAAAGGATTTACAAAATGGCAATGGATGAAGGATTGATTGATATATTCATTGACGCGGAGGCTGTGGTAAGCACACCTACATGCGGACCCTGTCTCGGAGGACACATGGGTGTCCTTTCGGAAGGCGAGAGGGCTATATCC
Organism: uncultured Nitrospinota bacterium; assembly: GCA_964391545.1. Classification (GTDB taxonomy): domain Bacteria; phylum Nitrospinota; class Nitrospinia; order UBA9942; family UBA9942; genus JACQEW01. The sequence continues at coordinate 1,181 of CAYMMR010000128.1, forward strand.
ACTACAAACAGAAACTTCGTCGGCAGGATGGGACATCCAAAGAGCGAGGTTTATCTCTCGAATCCTGCAGTAGCTGCTGCATCGGCAGTTTTGGGAAGAATTTGCAGTCCTGATGAAATATAAGCAAGAGGAGGATATATAGGAATGTCTATTCAAACTTTTACAGCCGTTATTCATAAAGAAGATACCCTTTATGTCGCAGAATGTCCGGAGGTAGGCACTGTGAGTCAGGGATATACTATCGAGGAGGCAGTTGCAAACTTGAAGGAAGCTACCGAATTATATTTTGAAGAGTTCCCATTGCAAGAAGTTACAAGACCGCTGATGACTACATTTGAGGCAACTGTTGATGCCTAAACTAAAGGTAATCTCTGGAAAAGAAGCAATCAGAAGATTAGAAAAACTTGGGTTTAAACAAATTCGTCGGCGTGGCAGTCATGTTGTGTTAAAAAAGCAGACTTTAGAGGGAGAGATTGGCTGTGTCGTTCCTTTGCATAAAGAGTTAGCAGTCGGCACTTTGCGTGGTATTTTGAAAAGCAGGCAAGACTGAGGGTTGAGGATTTTATGGAAAAGAATTTGTAGTTTCTATTGCGGAGGTTATATGAAGCTTAAAGGTAAGGCATGGAAATTTGGCGCCGATGTGGATACGGATGCGATTATTCCTGCGAGGTATCTGAATACATCTGACCATAAGGAACTGGCAAAACATTGTATGGAGGATGCAGACCCTGATTTTGTAAAAAAAATGAAGGCAGGGGATATAATCGTAGCCGATAAGAACTTTGGCTGCGGCTCTTCGAGGGAGCATGCGCCTATTGCGATAAAGGCTGCCGGTATATCCTGTGTTATAGCAAAAAGTTTTGCGAGGATATTTTATCGAAACTCATTTAATATGGGGCTTCCTATTTTTGAGAGCGCAGATGCTGCCGGTAAGATTAAAGAAGGCGATGCAATTGAAGTAGACCCTTCAACAGGCGTAATATATAATATCACTAAAAAAGAGAAATATCGGGCAAAACCGATCCCTCCGTTTATGCAGGAATTAATAAATGCAGGGGGATTGATGAATTATGTAAAGAAGAAGATTTAACTAAAAATTTACCAGGCACAAAGAACACAAAGAAGAAAAGGAGAAAGTGAGAAAGATGGAGAAATGGAGAAGCGAAAAAGTTTTTAAATATATTTTTATCCCTTTCCCCTTAATCTTTTTTCTTTTTCTTTCCTTTGTGACCTTTGTGTCTTTGTGGTGAAAAGGTGTTTTAAATGAAAAAAATTGCTGTTTTTCCCGGCGACGGGATAGGTAAAGAGGTTGTAGGAGAAGCGGTAGAAGTATTGAAGCTCGTTGATAAAAAATACGGACTCTCTCTTGAATTTGAAGATGCCCTTGTCGGCGGCTCTGCTTACGATGAATACAAAACTCCGCTGCCTGAATCTTCCCTTAAACTTGCAAAGGATGCCGATGCAGTCCTTCTCGGCGCTGTCGGCGGTCCAAAATGGGATGGACTCGATTACTCTGTCAGGCCCGAAAGGGCTCTCCTCGGCTTGAGGTCGGAGCTTGGGTTATTTGCAAATCTTAGGCCCGCCGTAGTTTATTCTTCTTTGATTAACGCATCTACGCTTAAAAAAGAGATTGTCGAGGGGGTAGATGTTATGGTTGTCAGGGAACTGACAGGCGATGTGTATTTCGGAAAGCCCCGCGGCGTCGAAAAGCTGCCCGACGGGACAGAAAAAGGCATCAACACTATGGTTTATACCACTCTAGAGATCGAGAGGATTGCAAAAACAGCCTTTGATGTTGCCCGAAAAAGGCGAAAAAAAGTAACTTCCGTTGACAAGGCGAATGTCCTCGAATGCACAGAGCTATGGAGAAAGGTGGTTAATAAGGTTCATAAGGATTATCCCGATGTGGAACTCAATCACATGTATGTAGATAACTGCTCCATGCAGTTGATACGATACCCTAAACAATTCGATGTAATCGTTACGACAAATTTGTTCGGAGATATTCTAAGCGACGAGGCTGCTATGCTCACAGGCTCGATAGGTATGCTCCCTTCTGCAAGCCTTGGCTCCCGCCTTTCCGCCTCAGGCTCTCCTATAGGCATGTATGAGCCGATACACGGCAGCGCCCCTGATATAGCAGGAAAAGATATTGCCAATCCTATTGCTGCCATCCTTTCCGTTTCCATGATGCTGAAATATTCCTTTAATCTCGAAAAGGCTTCTGCAGACATAGATAATGCAGTGCTGAATGTCCTTGAACATGGCTACAGGACAAAGGATATTTACGAAGCTTGTGGCGGGCGAAGCGAATCTAACAGTAAAAAGTCAGTCGGGACAAAGGAGATGGGGAGGTTGATACGAGAGGAATTACAGCAATAAATAGTACCTCCTAATAAATGACACACATGAGTCTTCGGCTCACAAAGAATGATTAAAATATTAACGCAAAGGCGCGAAGGGAGCAAAGTCGCAAAGCTTTTAATTTCTTTGCATCTTTCTTTATAACTTTGCGTCTCTGCGTTTTAAAAGGTATTTTGAGGTGAAGATATATATCCTGACGATATTTTTTGTCTTAAATACAGCCCTCTCATACCCCTTTGAAAAATCCGAGCCTCTCACACTCATAGGTTTAACCATTAATGATGAAGCAGCCCGCTATGTAATCGAGCATCATACACTCTCGCACAAATTGAAGACGGTTAAGTATATTGGCAGTATTAAGACAACGGATTGGGTGTTGGACCGCCCCCCTTTTGCAGCAACATTAGCGAGGCATCTCCATCCACCACTCGAACGGTACCGCATCAGCGACAGCGGCAGCGGGAATTATACGGTAGAGGATTTAATATCATTGAAAGGGACTATCCGCCTTGTCGCCCGCGGGGCTAACTCACGAGTTTATTTTATCGAGGGGAGTTTCCGCTCCAAAACATTCAAGCTGAAATTATCCGGGAACATGGTTTTTACCCTCGAATACAAAGAGCATCTGGAAGGCAGCGAATCTTATGTGGAGGTGGAGCCTTACATATATGTCAGATTCGATAATGTTGTGGTTCATGGCATAACAAAGGCATTTAATCCTCTTGTTCACAGGATTATTGACCGCCGCGCAGCAACCCTTGCATCTGCTGCGCAGGTTGTCGGCGAGAAGTTGACGAAAGATCCCCATGGGCTTTACCATGATATAAAAAAATGGCAGGATATAGAGAGTGGAGATATAGAAGAATACCGCATTGCTTTTATCGAGCATGAGAGATAGACATAAGGTAACCGATTTGGTAGAATAAGGAAATTTTTGACAGGGGGCAGGGGAATGAAAATCTTATTTCTCACCCTACCCTTTGAATTCCCCTCCCATCGAGGGAGTGGAGATAAGGATTGGAGATTTTCGAATGAAAGATAAATATTCGGTAGCTGTTGTTGGAGCTACTGGGGCTGTTGGGAATGAGATGGTCTCCATACTCGAGGAGAGAAATTTCCCTGTTGGAGAATTAAGGCTGCTTGCTTCGGAGAGGTCGGAGGGAAAAATTATAGCATTCAAAGGAAAAAATGTAAAAGTAAACAGGTTAACAAAAGATTCTTTTAAAGGCATAAATATTGCCCTTTTTTCTGCAGGCGCGTCGAGGAGCCTTGAGTTTGCACCTGCGGCTGTTAAGTCGGGGGCTGTGGTTGTGGACAACAGCAGCGCCTTTAGAATGGAGTCCGACGTGCCGTTGGTCGTTCCCGAAGTAAACAGTCATGCCGTTAAGAAACATAAAGGTATTATTGCAAACCCAAACTGCTCGACCATCCAGATGGTTGTTGCACTGAAGCCGATTCATGATGCCGTCAAAATAAAAAGAATCGTCGTATCTACATACCAGGCAGTATCGGGCACAGGAAAAAAGGCGATACATGAATTGGAGCAGCAAACGAGAGACATTTTTGGCTTGAAAGAGATTACTGTATCCGTTTATCCGCACCAGATAGCATTTAACTGCATCCCGCAGATAGATGTATTCCTCGATAACGGCTACACCAAAGAAGAGATGAAGATGGTGAACGAGACGAAGAAGATAATGGAGGATGATTCCATCCGCGTTACTGCTACAACCGTAAGGGTTCCTGTATTTTCCTCTCACTCGGAGTCTGTGAATATCGAGACGGATAAGAAAATAACGGCAGATGAGGTCAAGGCGCTTCTCACAAAAGCTCCTGGAGTCGAGGTTTTAGACGACCCTAAAAACTCGCTCTACCCGCTGGCCGTTCGCTCGGCAGGAAAGGATGAGGTATTTGTCGGGAGGATAAGGGAGGATGAGTCCATAGATAAGGGCATAAATATGTGGATAGTCTCCGACAATCTGAGAAAGGGTGCGGCATTGAACGCCGTCCAGATTGCGGAGATATTAATAAAAAAATAGGGGCAAGGGGCAAGGGGCAAGGGGCAGGAAATAGTTTTTTTCTTGACCCTTAACCCTTGACCCTCGACTCCGCTTTTATGGGAGGGCTTGATTATGGCTGAAAATATAGGCACCGCGACAGAGGCAGTTCAGGTATCGGCAAAGGATATAGCCGAGTTGAAAGAGCTTGTCAAAGATGCGTCTGTAGAGAGAAAAACCCTTCAGATGCTTGTCGAGTATATCGAGAAAAACAAAGATGTATTATTGCAATACGGCTCGGCTACGAAGAAGATTGAAGAGAAGATGCCTGTTATAAATAAATTCGTGGAAAAGATAGACCAGAAGACGGACGATGTCAGAAATCTCGAGATAAGGATTAGAGAATCGCAGAGGATTGCCACCGAGATGGATTCCTCCATCCGCACTTCAAAAAGGGATATGGACGGCGTAAATCTACTCGCAGAGAAGATAAACGGCAAGATTAAGGCATTGTCGCAGCAGAGGGTTCTTGTGGAAAAGGCGAATGAAGAGGCAGGGAGATTAAATGTCCTTATATGGGATATGGAATCGAAGATGAAGAAACTCTCCGAAGAAAACAAGCTGGTCAAAAAAATCCGAAAAGAATATAATCAGGCTCGAGGAGATGTTCGAGAGGATTTCCTCTAAAATGGAGGAGATAAGCAACTTCAGAAATCTTATGGGAAGCGCTGAAGAAAAAATCGGCAAGATTCAGGAGTTGAATAAAGAACTGGATTTTAAGGTGTCGAAGCTTTTAAAGGAAAAAGAGGTCATAGATACATTCAGTCATGATGCGGGCAGGCTCAAGGCAATGCTCGACAATATGCAGAGGGATACCGACAATCTTCTGAAACAGAACATCGCTGTCGGCGAGATGAGAAAAGAGGTGGAGAATATCGGCAGGGATATGAACAGCATAAGGATAGAGACAAAGAATATAGTTTTAAAAGAGGATATGATAAAAAAGGTAAGCAACAGGCTGAAGACACTCGATACATTAAATGCAGAGGTGGAGACCAATATAACGAGGGTCAAAGAGGATAGGGAGATCGTTGCATCCACGGAAGAGAAGATAAACCGCCTCAATACATTCCTCATCGATAATATCGGGAATAAAATGAAACTGCTGAAAGAGGATATGGTTACCGTAGATTATGCCAGGGAGAAAACGGAGCAGTTTAATAAGCTGGCGGAAGAGACGGAAAAAAGGTTCGAGAAGTTTTATCAGGATTTGAAGATTGCCGATGAGGTGGAAGAAAAGATTAAAAAAATAGGAGAGATTTATGAGGTGTCGAAAAGCCAGCTCGATGACCTCACGAGAAGAAGGCTTTTGGTGGAGCAGGTCGAGAAAAAGGTCAATGACTTAAGCTCTACCATTATCAGCCTCGATGTAAAGATGGAAAGCCAGCTTCAGAGGAAGTCGCTTATCGAGAAGCTGGAGAAAAAGCTGGACGGGCTCAATTACTTTATCGAGGATGCGAATATAAAGGCGGATAAGATATCGAGGAAGGTCGAATTCCTCGAGAGTGTTGATAAGAAGATGGAGGATTTAAAAGAACTGGTAAAGCTGGTTGAAGAAAAGATACTCGATACGACAAAAGAAAAATCCGCTATAGACGCGCAGGAAAAGAGGATAAATAACCTTACATCGAAATTGAGCATACTGGAAGGAGGCGCGACATCTAAACTGAGAGAGCTTCAGGACGGCAAGGAGGAGATGGACAGGATGCTCAAGATGAAAGACAACCTCGTCATAATTATGGAAGATACGGACAGGCGGATTTCCGATATAAACAAAAGGTCCGATGATGTAAAGAAGACAGAGGATAAATTGTCGCAGCTTATATCTTCTTTGTCGGATATAGAAAAAAGGATGGTAATGGTTAAGGAGGAGGAGGAGATTATTGTAGAGGCGGAAAAAAAGATAAATTATTTATCCTCTTTGTTCGAGAATATAGAAGGCAGGATGTCGAAGATTGCCGATGAGGAGGCTCTGGTTAAGAGGACACAGGAGGAGCTGGCTGCACTCGATGCCCATATACAGGATATTAAGAACGAGGCAAAGAAGATAGAAAAGGAGAAAGAGGGGTTCAAGGAGATAAGCGAAAAAATAGACCGGCTCAACTCTATTATGGGAGATGCCGAGGGAAAAATCGAACAGTTGAACAACAGGATGACGCTTATTAACAGAACGGAAAAGAGGCTAAATGATTTGAGTATCATGGCTGAAGATGTGAAGGTAAAGGTCAAGGCTCTTTCGGAGGAAGAGAGGGTAATCGGCAAGGCGGGAGAGCAGATTGCAGAACTCAGGTTCCTCCTGAGCGAGGTGGAGAGAAAGATAGGAGAATTGAAGGTAAAGGAGAGAGAGGAATAAATAAAATTTAGCCGCAGATGAACACGGACTAAATAAAATAAAAGATTAAGGAGAAAAGGGGGAAATCTGGGAAGGGGAGAAAAAATATTGGACACAGATAAACACAGAAAAGCCAGGATAATATTTTAATTAGACGATACTGAAAAATGACTTTTTTGAACGACTTTTTATTTTTTCT
>CAYMMR010000129.1:0-8062 GCA_964391545.1 uncultured Nitrospinota bacterium
AGGGTCTTATAAGTTCCTTCGCTTTCGCTCAGGGCAGGCTCCGTGAGGAATCTGACACGAAGTGTCACCCTGAACGAAGTGAAGGGTCTTATAAGTTCCTTCGCTTTCGCTCAGGGCAGGCTCCGTGAGGAATCTTAAAAACAATAAGTTAAAAGACCCCTCGCTTTGCTCGGGGTGACAAAAAGGGGCATTTCGCAACTCCCTCTTGTTGTTCTTACAAATCGAGCATACCGTAAGATTTTATCTCCCTGTTTATATGGGCATGTATATAATCGCGAATCAGTTTATGCAATTCCCTTTCCATATCTCTTGTCATGCTCAATCTGTTAAGATTCGACAGGCTTATATCAATCGCCTTCTGCATAAAGCTTACGGTGCCGTAATTTATTCTGACAGAATCTTCCGAGCCGTCGAGACAGTCTTTACAAACGATACCGCCTTTTAATATATGAAATCCAATCTTATTAAAGTGTTGAGTGTTAAGTGGTGAGTGTTGAGATTTATTGCAGTAGACACAGCTGTTTAATTTCGGAGCGAACCCTGCGTCAGAAAGAAGTCTTAAGCCGAAAATATCTATGAGCATATCGAGTTTTTCCGTATCTTCCGTCCTCTCTATAATCCTTAGCGTATTTAAAAAGAGGTCAAATATTTTTAAATTTACATCCAGCTCTCTGACTGTAGAATTTACGAGGTCGCATATAAATAATCCTCTCTTTAACTTATCGAAATCGTCTCTGCATTTACGAAAGGATTCTACGATGTCGCAGGAATTTACCTTATATAGATTGGTATTTTCTTTGCCGAAATATATCAGATTTATGTATGTAAGGGACTCTAAGGAGGCGCCGAACCTGCTCTTTACCCTTCTCGAGCCTTTTGCAACCCCTTGAATTTTGCCGTACCGCCGGCTAAAAAAAGTGACGATTTTATCGGCTTCTCCGAGGGCGATGCTTTTTAATACAATAGCGTCGGTATTGTAAAGAGGCATGTTATGAAAGTTTATAAAGTTTATAAAGTTATAAACCCAAAAAATACGTGAAAGACCTTATGTCCCTTCCGCTTGCCGTTCAGACAGCCGTCCATGGTTGTCTGAACTGTGGAAATTTTCACTTTTTACCATCCATGGAAAAATGAAAATGCGGTGTAAGTCCGGTGGATATAATGCTTTTCCTCTCACCGCAAAGTTTTATAATCCACCGGTGACAGTCGCTACAGGGACATAAGGTCTTATATAAATCGTTCGTGCATAATCTGGGATAAAGTTAAATATATAAGACTTTTTACTTTATGAACTTTCTACTTTAATGTATAGGAATTTCAATCTTGAGATTGCTTCCCCTTCGCTCTGCTCAGGGCTAAAGGCTCACTCGCTCGCAATGACACATAAAGCAGAAGTGTCATTGCGAGGAGCGTAAGCGACGAAGCAATCTAATTTATGAACCTTGTTTTTAGAATTTATATATATCGCCCTGCTCCAATATCTTGACATTGGGTAGGTTGAGGGAGGATATATCTTTTTTTATTTCTTCGAGGAATTGGGGTTTAAGGTGATAGATATAGATCGGTATATCCGGAAGGGATATCTTTTCAATCTCCTTTTTAAGCATTTCAGGGGTCAGATGCCTGCTTATTTCGGCAAGATATGTCATGCTGTTAGGGTAAGATACCTCGGTTATAATAAATTTCAGGTTTTTCTCCTGTCTTACCCTTTCCCATATTTTTTTTGTAGGTCCGGTGTCGCCTGTATAAACCATTGTCCCCGACTCGGCTGTTATGATATATCCGAAGGTAGGTATCGAATGGCTTACCTTCACCGTCCGAATTTTTAAATCATTCATCGATATTTCTTTGTCTTCCTCGATTATCTTGAATCTGAGAACAGGGCTTACGGTATGAGGAATCTGGGTAAAATCCGGCCAGATGTGGTCATTTAGTATATGCGTCTTGAGAGGCTCGATTACCTCCTTAACGGCTATAATATCTATGGGATTATTTTTACGCCCGTTGATATTGTCTGCTAAGAACGGGATGCCGCATACATGGTCGAGATGGGAATGGGTCAATAGTATGGCGTCTATATTTGCCTGCTCTTTAATTGTCAATGCTGCGGTAACCGCGCCTGCATCCAGCAGAATTTTATTATTTATTAAAAAGCTGGTCAGATGATAACCCGGCGCATTCCCGCCATAACATCCGATAATCTTTAATTCCATAAGAAAATGATTACACAGATTATAAAGGCAGATTACACCGATTTAAAAAATAATCTGTGTAATCTATGTAAATAATCTGTGTAATCTGTGTCCTCATTTTTCCTTCATCACATACACCCCGTCCCAATCGTCTGGCGGGGGCGATGCCGAAAATTCGCTGCATCTTGCGATATAGGCTTTAGACGGACCGTCGCCGGCATCGATTTTCAACGCCTTATCGAATTGCAGCGCTGCCTCGCGCCATCTCCTCTGTTTATAGTATGAAAGTCCTGTATTATACGATTCGACCACATCTCTTTTTTGCTGCGGAATTTCGCCCTTTTTTGCAATAAGCTCGTAGACCTTTACCGGCTCTTTTTTTCCCATGACCCTTATGGAGTCGAGCTCTCTCGCATCTATAAAATCCTTTGCCGCAACATAAGTTGATTCTCCGAGCATTATATAAGTGCCGTAAGGCTTATTTGCGCCTTCGAGCCTCGAAGCGAGATTTACCGCATCTCCCATAATGGTATAATTCATCTTCCGCGTCGTCCCCATGTTTCCGACTACCATTGGACCTGTATTTAAGCCTATTCTCGTATAAACCTCGGGATGCCCCTCTTTCTTCCACCTTTCCCTCAATTCCACGGATTTTTTCTGTATATCGAGCGCAGCATAACAAGCCCTCTTTGCATGGTCGTCATAGCTTACCGGCGCGCCGAAGAAGGCTACGATTGCATCCCCCACGAACTTATCAACGGTTCCGTTGTTGTCTAAAACTATATCCGTCATCTCCGTGAGGTATATATTCAGGAGATGAACCAGCTCTTTCGGAGTAAGTTTTTCGGAAAATGTCGAGAAGCCCTTTATATCCGAGAAGAAGGCGGTTAATATCTTTTCCTCCCCGCCAAGCTCCAGCATCTTCGGGTTATCAATCAATTGGGCGATAACCGCAGGCGCCAGATACTGGCTGAAGGCTCCTTTTATAAATTTCTTCTCCTTTTCCTCGGTTGCGTATCTGTAGACCGTAATGCCTACATATACCGAAACGGTCTCTAATAATGGATATACTATATTAATCCATAAACCTTTGTCAATAAAGAAATAGTAGGCGAGTTCAAGATATGCCGCAGATAGAATAATAATTAAAATTCCGGAATACAGCGCCTTCAGTCTCGGCAATAACAGGCTTAGTATAATGCCAATCGAGATTATAATTGCCACATCGTATAGGGCAGTCCAATCCGGTCTGACAATGAAGTTCTGCTGGAATATATTGTCTATTATCGTGGCATGAATCTCGACACCGGGATAATTTTGCTGGAAGGGGGTAATCCTTAAATCGTATATTCCGAGGGCAGTAGGACCCACAAGCACCATCCTGTCCTGCAATAATTCGTCGGGAATACGGTCATGGATTATATCCGTTATGGAATAATGGGGGAATGTTTTCTGGTGTCCGTAATAATTTATGAGCATTGCGCCGCGTTCGTCCGTTGGAATCGCTATATCGCCTAATTGAACCTCGTCAACGCCGTATTCTTCTATGTTAAAGGATATATCGGTTTCGAGATATTCCTTCAGCATCTGTATGGAGAGGGGAGGGAAGAGCATGTCGTTGTAGCGAACTATCAACGGCACTTTCCTTATAGCGCCGTCGTCATCCGATATAAAAGAAAAGAACCCTGCCCCTCTGGCAGCATCCGAAAGGGGTTTTATGCTTGCCTCGACTGCATAAGCCTCCTGAAGCGGAACGGATTGCGCTGCAGGACTGGCGAAGCGGATTGCATTATACTGGGAGCTTCTTATATTATCTATGGATGTATCCAGCGTTTCCTTTTTTATATGCTCCAGACCTTCCTTTGTAAAGTGAAGAAAATATCCGAGAACGATATTTTGCGATTTTTTAATGGCATCGGCAAAAATAATGTCATTATCCGACTCCTCTTCGGCCTTTTCGATAAGCTTAACCAACTCGGGATTTGCAGATTTGTCTTCCGAGAGCCTTTTTTTAACCTCGCCGATTTTTTTTAGCCCCGGATTAATATCGGGCTCCGAGAAAACGGCATCGAACCCGATTACCTTTACCCCTTTTTGTGTCAGCTTATCAATCAACTTTGCCTGTATGTTTCTGGGCCATGGCCATTTGCCGAGTTCATCGAGGCTTTTCTCGTCAATGGCGGCGATTGCAACCTCATCTCCGGGCTTTACCGCTCCCCTGTAGATAAATCTGAGGTCGAAGCTCTTAAGCTCCAAGAATTTCATAAACGGCGGGTCCGAAGAATAAAGGGCAATTATAAGAATGGTTATAAAAAGGACAATTTTAAATGGGGTAAGCTTTAATAATCTCTTCAACATATAGCATAAATATACATATTAACGGCAGCGATTACAAGAATATTTTTATCAACAAAGACTTGAACACGAATAACACGAATTGGACGAATTACACTAAAATAAAAGTGTCAGAGTATCAGAGTATCAAAGCGTCAGAGTTAAAAAAACTTTGACACTCTGACACTTTGACTCTTCGATACTTTATTCGTGCCGTTCGTATATTCGTGAAATTCGTGTTCCAGAATTTTAAATACATGGACTTCAGGGGGAGGGCAGTTTTTCATATATCCTTTTTTCTTTAAAAAACTCGAAGAGGGTTCCGTCAATATGATTATCCTTGACCGCAGCCTCCATAATCTTCAATGCCTTTTCGAGCGGGATGGGTTTTTTATACGGCCTGTCCTTTGCAGTCAGAGCCTCGAAGAGGTCGAGCAGCGCAATAATTCTTGTCTGCAGGGGAATCTGCTCCGCCTTTAATTGTAAGGGGTATCCGCCTCCGTCCAGCCTTTCATGATGTCCTCCTGCATAATCCGGCACATTTTTAAGCTTTTTTGTGAAGGGGACTTTGCTCAGCATCCTAATCGTAACCGCTGCGTGGTTTCTCATAATCTGTAATTCTTCGGGTGTAATGCTCCCTTTTCTCACGGATAACATCTTGAACTCTGCCTCGGTAATGAGGGGGACTTCCATATCGCTTAATTTAATCCTTTTTGAGGCTATCTCTTTTAAGCGGGCGAGTTTTTTGTCGTCCATGAACTCCTCCGGGTTATTCGCCTCTCTTAAAAACTTAATGTCGTCCTCCAGTTCGCTCAATTTCGTTTGCAGAGATTGTCCGATTGCCTCGATTGTTTCTGGCGACTCGCCCTTTTCTACGGCAGCGTATTTTTTCTTCAGGGATTCGATTGTCAATTCATGGCATAGATTTTTGATGCGGGCTTCTATAAATTCGATTCTGTCAAAGATGGTCTCGAGCTTTGTCCTCTTTTCGATGATAAACTCGGGGGTCGTAACCTTTCCCACATCGTGTAATAATGAGGCTATCCTTAATTCGTTCAATTCCTCCTCCGTGAAACGAATATCCTTGAAATAGCCGTCCTCCGCCTTATTGATTTCCTCAGCCATCAGCATTGTCAGGGATGCGACCTTGCTTATATGTCCTCTTGTAACCGGAGATTTTTCGTCAATTGCAGTTGCCATTACTTCTACCAGCGATTCAAAGAGCATTTCAATCTCTTTGTATAGCCGCGCATTAGTTATTGCAACGGCTGCCTGGGATGCAAGAGAATTGGCGAGGTCTGCATGCTCCTCCGAGAATTTCACGATTTTGCCTGTCTTCGAATCTACGGGATTTATGAGCTGCAATACTCCGATAAGGTCGTTATCGCGGTCAATCATCGGCAGGACAAGCATTGACATGGATTTATATTTTATCGAGAGGTCATATTTTTTAGTGCCGGAAAAATCGAATCTGTCCGACGCATATACATCCGGGATATTGACGATTTCCTTTTTTATGGCGCAATAGGCGGATACATTCGATTCAATTATCGGAACAGGCGGGAGCGTAACGGGATTTCCCGATGTGCCGCCCATAAAGAGGTTCAGGGATTTATTCTGGAGTATCATAAAATGGAGGTGATTATTCTCGAGGGTGTAAAGTGTGCCTCCGTCTGCGCCGGTGATATTTCTTGCCTCCATAACAATCTTCTCGAGCAATTTTCGATAATTCTTTTCCGAAGACAGCGCCGTCCCGATTTGGGTAAGCTTGTCAATCGTGGTTTTTAGTATATCGTTGAAGTTCTCGAGTTCGGTGTTCTTTATGGCAAGGTCTGCCATTAACTGAAGGTTTATCTCCTTCAGCCGTTTCTTTTCCATGACATTTTTTATGGAGAGGAGGATGGTATCCCCTATATTTTCATCCTTTAAAATATAATCGTTTGCCCCGCTCCGTATCGCCTCGATTGCCGTGGAAATCTCGCCGCTCCCTGTAAGAATAATAACAGGGACATCCACCTTGGCGCTGCGCAGTTCTTTAATCAGACCCATGCCGCTCATCTCCGGCATATTCATATCGGACACAATCAGTCCGATAGACGGTTCGGAGCAGTATTTCTCCAGCGCATCGGCTCCATCCTGCGCAGTTTTTACCGTATAACCTTTTGCCTGCAGGACATCCGATAACATCTCTCTGACAATGGAGTCGTCATCGGCAATAAGAATTTTAGTATTTTCCATTTTAAACTCCAATAATAGTTGAGTAGTTGAGTAGTCAACCACTTAACTACTTAACCACTCAACCATTCACCCCTATCGGCAGCGTAAATATAAATTTTGCCCCCCTGCCGTATTCGCTCTTGACCCATATCTTGCCGCCGTAATGCTCGACTATATTCTTTACGATGGGGAGTCCGAGTCCTGTCCCCTTTTTAACCTTTTTATTCCCTCCCTCCACCTGAACAAACCTATCGAATATCTTTTTATGGTATTCCCCCGGTATTCCGGAGCCTGTATCTTCTACGGATACCTCTACATAACAGCCGTTTTTTATAACGGATATGGTAACCGTTCCGCCCTTCGGTGTATATTTGATGGCATTGCTTAAAAGATTCGATACAACCTGTCTTATCTTGCCGTCGTCGGCAGTAATAACCGGTATATCATCCGAAAAATGGGATTTCAGGCTAATCCCATGCTCCTCTGCTTCCCCTCTATATGTTACAAGAGAGTCGTTTATTACGCTCTTAATATCTACAGACTCACGTTTGAATGTTATCTGACCCGACTCTATCTTTTCCAAATCGAGGTAATCGTTTATAAGCATTTCAAGTCTTATACTTTCATTCTTGATTATATTTAAGAATTCTTCGTGCTTATCGGGTCTGTTTTTATACATTAAGATCAGGTCTGCAAATCCCCTGATAGACGAGAGGGGGGTTCTTAAATCGTGAGCAACGATGTTTAAAAACTCCGTCTTCTGTCTGTCCAGTGTTTTAAGCCTTTCATTCGCCTCGCTCAATATAGAATTTAATTTCTCGAGAGCGGTATTTTTGAGCGATAGGTCGGCCATCAATTTTAGATTCATATCCTGCAGCCGTTTTTTTTCAAGGATATTTTTTATGGACAGGGAGAGCGTATCTTTTATATTTTCGTCTTTTATAATATAATCGTCTGCGCCGCTGCGTATCGCCTCGACTGCCGTCGAAATTTCATTGCCTCCGCTTAAAACAATAATCGGAACATCCGACTTTCCGTTCCTCAGAGCCTTGATTAGCCCGGTGCCGCTCATCTCCGGCATGTTTATATCCGTTATAACCATGCCGAAATTCTGCTCCGTCCGATACTTTTCCAGAGCCTCGGCTCCGTTTGCGGTTATTTCTATCGTATAGCCCTTCGATTGCAAGAGTTCCGATAACATCTCTCTTACAATGCAATCGTCGTCTGCGATAAGAATCTTTTGTTTTTCCATTTTTTTAACAAGATTATAACCTAAATTGAGCGATTCTTCGTTGTCATTGCGAGGCGAAGCCGAAGCA
>CAYMMR010000130.1:0-8009 GCA_964391545.1 uncultured Nitrospinota bacterium
CAGATTCCTCACTTCGTTCGGAATGACAGAGCGAATGGGCTCGGAATGACATTTCCCTGTTTATCTGTGTCCAATTTTATTTTTCTCCCTTTCTCTTTCTTTCCCCATTTCTCCTTATGGTTTTTCTCTGTGTCTCCGTGCCTGTGGTAAAATTTTATAATTTCTTAACATGAAAACTCTTGCGAATATTGATTTTGTAATCCTGCTCCTTTATCTTGCCTCGATGGTTGCAGCCGGCTCTATAATAGGACGCAGGAACCGCACTCCGGATCATTTTATGTCGGCAGGACGCTCGGTTCCGGGGTGGGCGGTCGGGCTTTCGATTTTCGGCACCTATGTAAGCAGCATCAGTTTTCTTGCCCTGCCTGGCAAGGCTTACGGAAGCAACTGGAATGCCTTTGTCTTCAGCCTTTCGATTCCATTCGCAGCATGGCTTGCTGTGAGATACTTCGTCCCATTCTACCGGCAGAGAGGCGAGGTTTCAGCTTATACGCACCTCGAGCGCCGTTTCGGCCCATGGGCGAGGACTTATGCAGCGATTTGCTATCTACTGACACAACTTGCCCGCATGGGCGCGATTATGTATCTGCTTGCCCTTGCGCTATCGCCTATAACAGGCTGGAGTATTATTTCATTAATTCTTCTCACAGGACTAATCGTCATTGTTTACACCCTTATAGGCGGCATGGAGGCGGTTATCTGGACGGATGTAATGCAGAGCATTATACTCATCTGCGGCGCGTCGATATGCGTATTTATCCTTTTTCTCGAAATGCCGCAGGGTTTCATCCAGATTTTTCAAATCGCAAATCGAGAGGATAAATTCAGTCTCGGCAGTTTCAGCCTGAACCTGTCGGATTCGACATTCTGGGTAGTTCTGATTTACGGATTATTTATCAATCTCCAAAACTTCGGCATTGACCAGAGTTATGTTCAGCGGTATGCCGCTGCGCGAACGGACAGAGAAGCAGGAAAAAGCGTTTATCTGGGCGCCATGCTCTACCTGCCGATTTCTGCATTCTTTTTCTTCATAGGCACACAGCTCTTTGCCTATTACACCGTAAGACCCGAACTGCTGCCGGCAGAAACCACGTCTGACCATGTTTTCCCTCACTTCATAGCCACAGGCTTGCCGATAGGCATCGGCGGGCTCGTAATTGCCGCAATCTTTGCCTCTGCGCAATCTACAATATCGAGCTCCATCAATTGCTCGGCTACCCTGATTCTATGCGACATCTACCGCCGCTATATTCGCCCCGGCGTTTCGGAGCGAGAGGCGATGTTTGTGCTGCGCGCTGCCACGCTGATAGTCGGCATTGCAGGAACACTAACTGCCCTTGCAATGATACAGGTAAAGAGCGCCCTCGATGCATGGTGGGAGCTTGCGGGCATATTCAGCGGGGGTATGCTGGGGCTGTTCCTGCTCGGCATTATCTCCAGGCATGCAAAGAATGCCGCCGCTGCAACAGGTGTTGCCATCGGTGTTTTGCTTATTTGCTGGATGAGCCTATCGCCGTCATGGACAGGAGACATGGCTCATTTACGAAGCCCCTTTCATAAATTCATGGTAATAGTCATAGGAACTCTCGCCGTTTTGCTGGTAGGATTGCTGGTAAGCCGTTTGACTTCTGTTGCAAATAACAAAACTTAGTTTTACTGCAGAGACGCAAAGGCCGCAAAAAGAAGCAAGACTAATACAAACGCAACGACAAGGCAACAATATTAATTATCACCTCTCCAGTTTTCCGAGCAGCATCTTTCTTACGCCATCTCTTGCAGGAGCAAATGGAATCTTTCCGATTAT
Source organism: uncultured Nitrospinota bacterium (assembly GCA_964391545.1). Lineage (GTDB taxonomy): Bacteria > Nitrospinota > Nitrospinia > UBA9942 > UBA9942 > JACQEW01. The sequence continues at coordinate 1,805 of CAYMMR010000130.1, forward strand.
CTCGTCCGCAAAACCCGTCGTAAGTATACGCTGAGCCATATCTTGTGAGAAACACCTCGTCTTGAGATAGAAAAGCTGCTCTGGGTCTATCTGTCCGACGGCAGAGCCGTGGGTGCATTTTACATCGTCTGCATATATCATAAGATTAGGCTTTGAATCTGCCTTTGCATCCGGGGAGAGCATAAGGCTTTTCATAACCTGGTCGGAATCGCTCAGATTTGCGCCTGCATGAACAACCACCGTGCTATCGGCGCTCGCCCGTGCCTTATCATTCAGGATATTCCTGAATTTAAGCCTGCTGATGCACCCCATTGCTTCATGGTGAAGACGGATATAATGATGAGCCTGTTCTTTTTCCTTGAGGATGCTCACGGCATTAAAATCCGTTTCTGCGCCTTCTCCTTGCAGATGAATTTCATAATTGTGCCTCACAAGGGCAGAGCCGCTCGATGCAGTAATACAGGTAAAATGCGTATCCTTTGAAAGCAATGCAGAGGTCTTCACGATATGCCTCGAATCCTCATGCCCTTCCTGGACACAGATATATTTAATCTTTGCCCCCTCTCCTGCCGATATGCTCAATGCAGGGATAGAAAATGCCCCTTTATCTAAGGAAACAAATCTTGCTATAATGCCAATATTCGTATCTTCGCCTGTCCTTATAAGTATATGCGGAGTGGAAAGGGCGGGAGATTCACCGCTGCCGGAGGCAGCAAATATAAGCTGTATAAAACCTTCGGTAGATTCGCCATCCTTTACATCGAGCAAGAATGCCTCTTTCATAAAGGCAGCATTAAGCAGTGCAAAGATGTCCTTTTCCGATTTCGTTTTTTCCAATATCTCCCTTTTTGCAGCCTGATTTTGTTCTATAGGAGAGATAGACATTTTACCGTCCTTAGAATAAAAGCTTGAAAGCCCCCTGTCCAGGCTGCCATCGATAAAAAATAAGACTGAATTTTCACACCCCGTATATACAAGAGACCTCGCCGTATCGTCATCGAGACGAGTTGGCTGCTCTGAAATGTCAAAGGATGTCAGGGAAGGGTCGGCAGTGTTTACAAAGGTGAACATCTCATGGGTGCGGTGAGGATACCCTAATGTTTTTATAATGCCTGAAGCAAGCTCGTTAATCTCCCCGAAGGCAGGATTCGACCCGCTCTGAATAAACCCATCGAATCTCTCCTTTATCCTCGCAAGATGAGCCTGACTCCCTTTTGTTTTTACAGGTATCTCTTTTTGCATTTTAAAAAATTATAAACCGCAGAGACGCAAAGATGCAGAGAGAAAAAAATAAAAGACTAAATTTGAACATACAAGATTATATTTATTTAATAATATCGTAACCCTTGGATTCCAACTCCATCGCAAGTTCTATCCCCCCGGATTTTAAAATCCTGCCGCTGCCGAGGACATGCACAAAATGAGGCTTTATATATTTCAGTATCCTCGGAAAGTGTGTGATTATAATAATAGCATTCTTATCGCCCGAGAGTTTCTGGATGTTTTCAGCAACAATCCTGAGCGCATCAATATCGAGTCCGGAGTCTATCTCATCGAGTATAGTGAGCTTAGGCTCGAGGAGCGCCATCTGCAGTATCTCATTCTTCTTCTTCTCCCCTCCTGAAAAACCCTCGTTTACTCCCCTCTCCTTATATTTGGCATCCATGCCCAAAAGCTCCATCTTTCTGCTCATCAACTCATCGAAATCGAGGGGATCAAGCTCCTCCCTACCCTCTTTCTTTGCCTTTACATTGTAAGCCATCCTCATAAATTCGGCATTGCCGACACCGGGTATTTCCACCGGATGCTGGTATGCTATGAAGAGTCCTTTCAACGCCCTGTCTTCAGGTTCGAGCGTAAGCAGGTCGTCGCCTTCAAACAAAACCGAACCATTGCTTACCTTATAAGAGGGATGCCCTGCAAGCACATTACCGAGCGTGCTTTTGCCGGAGCCATTAGGCCCCATAATTGCGTGTATCTCCCCCTTGTTTACCGAGAGAGAGATACCCTTTAATATCTCATTTTCTTCGATCCCTGCATGCAAATCCTTTATCTCAAGCATTATTATCCTCCTAAATCCAAAATCCGAAATCCGAAATCAAAAATCTCTCACCCTATACTGTTTTCCAGCCTTAATGCAAGCAGCTTCTTTGCCTCTACGGCAAACTCCATAGGCAGATGGGAAAAGACATCCTTGCAGAATCCGTTGATTATCGTTTTTATAGCCTCATCCCTGCCTATACCCCTCTGCTGAAAATAAAAGAGCTGGTCTTCGCTTATCTTTGAAGTGGATGCCTCATGCTCCACCTGCGATGATATGTTCCCTACCTCGATATACGGGAAGGTATGGGCGCTGCATTTATCCCCGACAAGCAGACTATCGCACTTGGTATAATTTCTTGCATTCTGCGCGCCCGGGTTTATGCGCACAAGTCCTCTGTAGCTGTTGCTTGCATAATCGGCAGAGATACCCTTAGAAATTATTACGGATTTGGTATTTTTGCCCAGATGTATCATTTTTGTTCCGGTATCAGCCTGTTGTCTGGCGCTGGTTAGGGCAACCGAATAAAACTCTCCCCTTGAATTATCGCCAATCAGCACGCAACCCGGATATTTCCATGTAATGGCAGAGCCTGTTTCTATCTGCGTCCAGGATATCTTGGAATTTTTTCCCCTGCACTGCCCCCGCTTTACCACAAAATTAAATATCCCCCCTTTGCCCGTCTTGGGGTCGCCTGGAAACCAGTTCTGAACAGTGCTGTATTTTATCTCCGCATTATCCAGAGCAATAAGCTCCACGACAGCGGCATGTAGCTGCCGTGTATCGAATGCAGGAGCCGTGCATCCCTCTATATAAGAGACATAGCTGTTTTCATCGCAGATTATGAGCGTCCTCTCGAATTGTCCTGTCTCCTGCGTATTGATGCGGAAATATGTCGAAAGCTCCATCGGGCATTTCGTATTCGGCGGAACGTATACAAAGGAACCGTCTGAAAAGACAGCGCTGTTCAGTGCGGCATAAAAATTGTCTCCAACAGGCACTACAGTGCCAAGATATTTCTTTACCAGATCGGGGTGGTTCTTTATAGCATCGGAGATGGGGCAGAATATTATCCCCTTCTTGGCAAGCGCTTTCTGGTGAGTTGTGGCAACGCTTACACTGTCAAAGACAGCATCCACTGCTATATTCGAAAGTATTTTCTGCTCTTCGAGCGGAATGCCGAGTTTTTCGTAAGTATGGCGTATTTCCTGCGGCACTTCCTCCAGACCGGACAGCTTCTTTTTCATCTTCGGCGCGCTGTAATATGAGATAGCCTGAAAATCTATCGGCGGTATCGCAAGGTTCGCCCAATCGGGATGGCTCATTGACTGCCATTGTTTAAGGGCATTCAGTCTGAACTCGAGCATAAACGGAGGCTCGTCCTTTTTGCCGGATATGGTGCGGATTGTATTCTCGTTAAGCCCCTTTTCGATTACCTCCGACTCTATATCGGTAACAAAACCGTATTTATACTCCCTTCCCTCTATAATCTCCTTAATATCGTCCTTTTTCTCCATATTAATAATTTAGCATTATTTCATTTTAAACTCTACGAAATTATTAATGCAATTGTATGGTAAAATTATTAACATGAATTTCATTATTGACATTACGATGGGCAGGCTGGTCAAGTGGCTCAGAATTGCAGGCTTTGACACGGTTTTTTACAATTCAACCGCCCCTGACAAGCTGATTGAAATTGCTTCAAAGGAGAGGCGCATTATATTGACAAAAAACGGCAGCTTTATAAAAAAACATAAAAAGGCATTAGAAAAAAAAGGCATAGTTTACCTTTTACTGACTGCCGATTCCATTGAAAAACAGCTTAAAGATGTAGCGAGCCATTTTAAGCTTAATCTTAAAGAGAAACCTTTTTCCCTATGTATAAATTGCAATAAGCCCCTTGTCCCTGTATCAAAAGAAGAGGCAGCAGGTAAAGTCCCGGAATATGTTTATCAAAACTACAGAGAGTTTGTTCGGTGCAAAACCTGCGGAAAGATATTCTGGGGCGGAACGCATAAAGAGAGGATGGAGGAGAGACTGAATATTGCTTTCAAATAAACCTTATCGTGCAGCATGCTTTTATCGAGGGGTTATCAAAGAAAAAATGAGGCCGCTTATTTATGTCGTTCACTATAAGTCTTCTTTTTCCTATACCTTTTGAAACTTCTTTACTATATTAACCACAGCAGATGCGTCGTTCATAATGTAGAAGTGGATGGAAGGAACTCCGGCGGCTAACAGCCCTTCAACCTGCCTAATCAGCCATTCCTTTCCTATGGCTTCGGCATTTTTCGGGTCTCTTGTTACAGCGTCAACCAGTCCGTCCGGAAGGTCAATATGAAAATTTTTGGGCAGGGAGACCAGTTGTTTGGCATTTTTGATGACCTTGAGACCCGGAATAATAGGAACGGTAATTCCCGCCTCTTTGCAAAGCCCGATGAACTCGAAATATCTGCTGTTATCGAAGAACATCTGGGTAACGACATAATCCGCGCCTGCATCAACCTTTTTCTTTAAATATTGAATATCAATTTTGATATTAGGCGCTTCAAAGTGCTTCTCGGGATAGCCGGCAACGCCTATGCAAAAATCCAGCGGCTGCGAATTCGATATGTCCTCCAGAAATTTCCCCTTTTTTATATCGTCAATTTGCTCAACCAGATCGCAGGCATACAGGTTGACTGTCCTATCCCTTGAAGCCTCTTTTTTATATTCGGGGCTGTCGCCGCGAAGGGCGAGGACATTATGAATTCCAAGATAATTTAGCTCGATTAAGGCATCCTCGGTTTTTTCACGGGAGAATCCAAGACATAAAAGGTGGGCAACCGTATCTATCTTAAAGCGATTCTGAATAATGCCGCAGATGCCGATAGTTCCGGGACGCTTTTTAAAAATTCTGCGATCCAGTAACCCGTCTTTTCTCTCGGAATAATAGACGGATGGGGCATGGGAGGTAACATCAATCCACGGCGGATTGAGCGAAGAAAGGGCAGAGACAATCTCGATAATATCCTGAGCGCTCCTCCCGCGCGGAGGGGGGACGATTTCATAGCTGAAAAGGGGATCTTTTGCCTTTGACAGATGCTCGATAATTTTCATATTATTCGTATTATTGCATAGTTTGCCGGAGATTTCTATCAGGATGAAGAGGTTCTTTTGTGTTATACTTAAAGAAATCCCGAATCTTAAACTTTTATGCAGCCTTTTAATAAAATAAAAAGAGGAGTTTCGTTATTTATTCTTGGTTTTGTAATGAACCTTTCCGTCATTGCGTCTGCCCAGGAGAGGATGAACGCATTGAATATAAGCCCATTTGGACAGTGGTATTTTATGGGGTCAATGTTCGAGTATGAAAGACTTGTCAATAGCAAACACGGCATAGCTGTCAGCTACTCTCCTGTTTCTAATATTACACCATTTACATGGGACATTTTCAGCAAGGGATATTACGATGGGAGAGATATGGGAGTAATGTATCGCTACAGGTGGGAAGACAACGGATTTGACGGAAGCTGGATAGGTTTTGGAATAAGCTCGGTTTCCATAGCCTACGATGATTTAATTACATTCAGGACATACTCTGAAACCAAAAGGGTGAATGCCTCCGGCACGGTTCCAAAAATCGAATACGGCGCAAGCTTTGCCCTGGATAACGGTTTATTCCTTAAGGCAAGCGCTGCAGTAGGCTATTATAATCTTGCTGCAGAGGTTACAGGAAGGGACGGCAGCAAGGCAGGCTCTAATTTTTTCAGCCCGACAGCCCCGGGCGGACATATCTTTGGCAGCAACTTATCGCCGAATATCGTGTTTGCAATGGGCTGGGCATTTTGAAAACCCTTACTGCGCCCGTAGCTCAGCGGATAGAGTGGCGGACTCCGGATCCGCAGGCCGGGGGTTCAAATCCCCCCGGGCGCATTAAAATAATATGCTCTATAACTTAACTCTAATAAATCCGAAAAAATTATAATGGTGAAGAAACTTTCCTCGAACGACTTTTTACTTTTCCTTTTGTTCCTTTAAAAAATATAAAGAGAGCAAAAGGAAAAATAACGGAAGTGAGAGGAAAGTTTCTTCACATACAGATTTTTCTTGCCCTTTTGCAAAGAATTATTGAAAACTGCATAACAAATGTCCCATATCCGTCATTCCCGTGAAAACGGG
>CAYMMR010000131.1:0-7861 GCA_964391545.1 uncultured Nitrospinota bacterium
AGGCAGGAGTAAAGGCGGATATAATGGGGAGACCCAAGCACTACTACAGTATCTATAATAAGATGATGGACCAGAATATAACCTTCGACCAGGTCTACGACCTCTTCGGCTTGAGGATTATCACGGATACTATAAAAGACTGTTATTCGATACTAGGCATCATTCACTCTATATGGAAACCGATACATGGGAAGATCAAGGACTACATTGCCATGCCCAAGGCGAATATGTATCAATCCCTGCACACAACGGTGATAATGTCTTCGGGACAGAGGGTTGAGTTTCAGATAAGGACGGAGGAGATGCACAGGATTGCAGAGGACGGCATCGCCGCACACTGGAGGTATAAAGAGGCCGGTAAAAAGGAGGAGAAGGCAGCAAAGATTGACGAGAGATTCGCATGGCTCAGGCATCTCCTTGAGTGGCAGCAGGAGATGAAGGACCCGAAGGAGTTTTTAGAGACGATGAAGATAGACCTCTTTCCCGATGAGGTATATGTATTCACTCCAAAGGGAAAGGTGCTGTCGTTTCCCAAAGGCGCTACTCCTATAGACTTTGCCTATTATATACATACGAGCGTAGGGGATAGGTGCATCGGGGCAAAAGTAAACGGCAGGATAGTTCCCTTAAAATACCAGTTAAGCAACGGCGATATTATAGAGATTCTTACCTCGTCCGCGCATAAGCCGAGCAGGGACTGGCTCAAGATTGTCAGAACATCCCGTGCAAGGGCAAAGATAAGAAACTGGATAAAAATAGAGGAAAAGGATAGGAGCGTGGCTCTCGGAAGGGAGATAACGGAGAAAGAGATACAGAAATATCATCTCGAGCCTGCCGAGATATTAAAACCAGAGCCCTTATCGGCAGCCTCAAAATCCGCAGGTTTTTCCACAGAGGAGAATCTCTTTGCAGCGATAGGATTCGGCAAATACCATGTTCACCAGCTTATCACAAAACTTATTCCTGCAGAAAAAATCGAAGAGAGAAAAAAGAGAGAGGAGTCGAGATTCAGGAGGATTGTCAACCGCGTTACAAAGAAACCCGAGGAGGGCAGGATTAAGATAAAAGGCGTAGAGGATGTCCTGACAAGGTTCGCCAAGTGCTGCAATCCTGTGCCGGGAGATAAGATTGTAGGGTTTATATCAGTAGGCAGGGGGGTAACGATCCACACGCAGGACTGCCCGAATATCACGGAGCTTAAATATGATAAAGAGAGGCGGATCAATGTAGAATGGGATTTGAAAGAGAAAACCCTGCATAAAGTAAAGATAAGCATACATACGGTTGACAAGCCCGGAATCCTCGCAGATATAAGCGCCTCGATTGCATCCTGCGGCGTGAATATAAGTCAGGCAAATATCGAGACCACGGAAGACAAAGAGGCGTTCCTCGATTTCTCAATCGAGATAACGGACTTAGACCAGCTTCAGAAGGTGATAAGCTCCATAAAACAACTGAAGGGTGTTTTAAAGGTAGAGAGGGTAAAGGAGTATAAGAGGTTTAAAAAGGCAGAAAGCGGGAAATAAGAGGGAATTGGTTGGGGATTAAAGGATAAGCAGTTATTTCTTACCCCTTAACCCTTACCCATTAATCTTATGCTGTTTTTTCCACCCTTCCGGATCTGATGCACCTTGTGCATACATTTAACCTTTTGTGGCTGCCGTCTACGATAACCCTTACCTTCTGAATATTCGGATTCCACCTGCGGTGGGTTACATTATGAGCATGGCTCACATTATTGCCGAATGCCGGCTCCTTGCCGCATATATCGCATCTCTTGGACATTTAAAACCTCCTTAAATAGTTCACACTGAAAAATAACCTTTTTTTCACTTCCGTTACTTTTTCTTTTGTTTTAATTTATTGAAATTATTACATTATGGAACAAAAGAAAAACTAAAAAGTCGTTCAAAAAAGTCATTTTTCAGTATCGTCTAAATAATTGATTGAAAAAGCAATTTAAAAATGATAACATAATAATAGATTGGAGACAAGAGGAAAGTTATGCAGATAACCAAAGAAATGCCTATAAACGAAGTCTTGAGGCTATATCCTCATACTGCAAGGATATTTGTAAAATACAATATGGGCTGTCTCGGCTGCATGGGCGCTACCGCCGAGTCAATCGAGAGCGGCGCCCTTATGCACGGGCTCGATATAAATGAGATATTAAAGGAACTGAATAAGATAATAGAAGAACAAAATAAAACTTGAACACGAATAACACGAATGGGACTAATTACACGAATAGTTAATAGCCGTTGAGTAGTTAAGTGGTTGAGTTGTTAAACCACTTAACCGTTTAACTACTTAACTATTTGCTTTTTTATTCGTGCCATTCGTCTATTTGTGAAATTCGTGTTCCAGAATTTTTAATTTCCTTTGATACCCGAAAGTTTCGATGAAATAATCTCGCACCTTAAAAGACCTGTCGAATTTGCCTCAAAAGATTCTTTTGCCCATCTTAATACTATCCGCGATTTGGAATCTGCCATCGTCAAACAGATTGATAAAGCCATCTCGTTAATAAGCTCTCATCATCCGGCTGTCAGCCACAGGTTTAAACAAATTCTATACGAGATTAAGGAGAACTTTAAAGGATTCGATTCGTTAAGCCTGACTGAAAAGAAGGAGAGGCTTAAAGCTGCACAAAACCTTCTTGAGAGTTTAATGCAAATTACTCAAAATGTCATTGCGAGAAGCGAAGCGACAAAGCAATCTCATTGCTCTGGGATTGCTTCGCCTTCGGCTCGCAATGACAGAAGCGAAGGGGCTCGCAATGAGAGGATAGGTAATTTACATTTAACAGACTCAATTCAATTCATAAAAGGCGTCGGTGAAAAGAGGGCAAAACTTTTAAGCAAACTGGATATTCAGACCATCGAGGACGCCCTCTATTTTATCCCTATGAGATATGAGGACAGGAGCCGGATAAAGAAAATTTCAGAACTCCGAATCGCAAGCCGCGAATCACGAACCACGAATCACGAACCACGAGTATTAGAGACAATATGCGGAACTGTATTATCTAAGGGGGTGATAAAGACAAAGTGGGGTAAACGTATATTCGAAGTAACAATAAGAGACGAGACGGGTGTATTCAGCGGCAAATGGTTTAAGTTTAACGAGAGATATATGAACAAAAAATTCTCTGCAGGCCGGAAGGTAATAATGAGCGGCGAGCCTCAGTTTAACCCGTATCACGGAGGCATGGAGATGCTCCATCCCGAAGTGGAGATTTTAGACTCGGATGAACCCGATTTTCTACATCTTGGAAGAATCGTTCCTATTTATCATTTAACCGAGGGGATACATCAGAAAACCTTGAGAACGATAATGAAGGGGGTTGTAGATAATTATGCAGACTCAATAAGCGATTTCTTGCCCGAAAGCATCAAGAAAAGTCAGAGGCTTATTTCTCTGAAAGAGGCTGTTAAAAATATCCACTTCCCGGAAAAGGAAGCCTCCATAGAAAAATTAAATTCCCATACGACGGATTATCACAGGAGGCTTATATTCGATGAGTTCTTTCTCCTCGAGCTTGGGCTTGCAATAAAAAAAAGAAGTTGGCAGAAAGAAAAAAGGGGAATATCGTTTAAAATAGACGGTATCCTGACGGACAAACTCCGCTCTATCCTCCCCTTTAAGCTGACAGGCGCACAGGAGAGGGTTATAAAGGAAATTAAAGGGGATCTGGCAAAACCCGAGCCGATGAACAGGCTTCTTCAAGGCGATGTAGGGAGCGGCAAGACGGCAGTAGCGCTCTTTACGATGCTTATAGTCGTCGAAAACGGCTGCCAGACTGCTATTATGGCTCCGACCGAAATTTTGGCGGAGCAGCATTTCTTGAATATTCATAAATTCGTAGAGCAGCTTGGTTTAAAAACAGCCATCCTGACCGGCAGTATAAAGGGGAAAGAGAGAGAGGATATTTTGACCGGTTTATCGGCTGGAGATATAAATATAATCATAGGCACCCATGCGCTGATTCAGGAGGGTGTCCGGTTTAAAAACCTCGGGCTTGCCATAATTGACGAGCAGCATCGTTTCGGCGTAATGCAGAGGGGGATACTCAAAAAGAAGGGTTATAGTCCCGATATACTCGTAATGACTGCAACTCCAATCCCAAGGACTCTGGCAATGACTGTTTATGGAGATTTGGAATTATCTGTGATAGACGAGATGCCGCCCGGAAGGAAACCTGTAAAGACCCTCCTATTTTACGAAAATAAAATTAAAGAGGCATACACCCTTATTGACATGGAGATAAAGGACGGGAGACAGGCATATATTGTCTATCCATTAATAGAAGAGTCCGAAAAACTGGATTTAAAGGCAGCAACGGAGACTATGGAGCATCTCCAGAAAGATATATTCCCGCATCTTAAGATAGGGCTCCTGCACGGCAGGATGAAATCCGATGAAAAAGAGGGTATTATGAGGAGGTTCAAGGAGAGGGAGATAGATATTCTCGTATCCACCACGGTTATCGAGGTTGGGGTTGATGTTCCGAACGCATCCGTAATGGTTGTCGAGCATGCAGAAAGATTCGGCCTTTCCCAGCTGCATCAATTGAGGGGAAGGGTTGGCAGGGGAGAATATCAATCATACTGCATACTGATTGCATACTATCCTTTATCCATAGAAGCAAAGACACGGCTCAGAGTAATGACCGAAAGCACGGACGGATTCTATATCGCAGAAAAGGATTTGGAGATAAGGGGACCCGGAGAATTCTTCGGGACAAGACAGTCGGGATTGCCGGAGCTAAAAGTCGCAAATATCATAAGAGACAACAGGCTGCTGGAATCGGCGAGAGAGGAGGCGTTTAAAACGGTAGAAAGCGACCCATCCCTATCGGCCTCCGGACATTGTCTCCTCAAAGATTCCCTCAAGAAAAGATGGCAGAAGAAGCTGGAACTGGGGGAGATAGGGTAGATTTTAATAGAAGATAGAGGTTAAATATTCTAATCCTATCCTAAAAACTTTGATATAATATGAAAATATAAAATGGGAGACGGCTATGGGACATAAAATTATTACAGAAGCAATTATAGAAAATGGCAAGCTAAAGTATGCGAATAAGAAATTGCCCGATGGAAGGATAACGGTTCATATCATCTATGACGCTGAAGAAGAAACGCTTTCAGAAGCCGAGGCATCGAAAATCGTTAAAGAAACATCAGGGATCTATAAAGATATAAATGTAGAACTTGAATCCACTAAATTACGAGACAATTGGGAGCGAAATGTCTATCAGTGAGTATCTAATAGATACAAATATACTTATATATCATACCAAAGGCTCACAACCTGCAACAGATCTTATAACTAATCTAATTGCTCAACATTCATTTAATATCTCAATCCTTACAAAAATCGAATTTCTTGGATGGGATAAGCATACCCCCGATGGCTTTGAAAAATGTAACAGATTGATAGAAAATGCAAATATCTATCCAGTGGATGATGATATTGCCAGCAAAGCAATTGAGTTGAAAAGAAAAGTAAAGATTAAGCTTGCCGATTCTGTTATAGCTGCAACAGCGCTTTTAAATAATTTAAAGATAGTGACAAAAAATATAGATGATTTTAATGGGATAGAAGGGCTTGATTTTGAAAATCCTTTTAAATAACCCTATTTATGGTAAAACGACTACTCCTTATAATTCCGATTATCACTACAATAATTTTATTGCAATCATTTTTCTGGGTTCCTACTTATGACAATCAGATTAAGGGGAGCAGGGAGAGGCTATACCAGTTTATTCAAGGCTCGATTGGCGATGCCTCGATATTGAATCCTATCCTGAGCGCCGACGCCTCCAGCAGCGATATAAATTCCATGGTCTTTGAAGGGCTTCTCGATTACGATGAGGAGCTTCGCTACCGCGGGAGGCTTGCCGCAAGATGGGAGATATATGAAGAGGCGATATTTTTTGTAAATACCGAGGGATATTTCCATGACAGAACGTCTGTTAATGCTAAAGAGATTGTAAGAAGAATAAACGACTATAAAATCCGAAATCCGAAATCCGAAATTCAAAATATAGATATTCTCCCACCGCAAACCGAGATAATAGAGACAAGAGACCCGAGGCCGGAAAAGAAAGGCACAAAGGTAATATCTATATTAACCTTACCCCAGAGGATTAAGGTTACCCTGAAATCCGTTGACCAGGAGTTTTTCGGAAAAATGGAGGATATACTCGGTAAAGATTACTTTTCCTCGATTCATCCCGAAAAATATATAACAATATCCGACCCGGATTTGCTTGAGCCTGTGTCAAGGCATTTAATTCAGATTACAGAACATAATCCGGTAATAATCTTTCATCTGAGAAAGGGGGTTTTATTTCACGACGGGCATGAGTTCGATTCGGGAGATGTGAAGTTTACTTATGAGGCAATAATGAATCCTCAAAATATATCTCCGAGGGTATCGGATTATGAGCCTGTTAAATCCATCGAGATAGACGATAAATATACCGTAAAGATTACATATAAAAGACTCTATTCTCCTGCAATAAGCACATGGATGATGGGTATGCTTCCCGAGCATCTCTTGAATAAAGAGGCTCTGACAAAGGAGGCAAAGGCAAAAGGCGCCGACCCCGATAAATTTACCATGAGGGACAGTGATTTTAACAGAAACCCGATAGGCGTTGGCCCTTTTAAATTCGAGGAGTGGAAATCGGATGAATATATACGGCTTGTAAGAAACGATATGTATTGGGAGGGCGCTCCGAATTATAAAGAATTTATCTATCGTATAGTGCCGGATTCTTTAGGACAGGAGATGGAGTTTTATGCAGGGACGGTTGACAGCTACGACGCACAGGCGCATCAGGTAGAGAGATTCAAAAAGGATAAGAGGTTTCAGAATTTTTCCGGCCTTTCTTACGGCTACTCTTATATCGGATACAACATGCGCAGGGATTTATTCCAAGACCCCCGGATAAGAAAGGCGCTCGGCATGGCAATTAATACCGACGAGATATTGAAATATCTTTTTTACGGCCAGGCCGAAAAAATTACGGGACCTTTTGTGAAGCAGACGGATTACTATAATCACGGCATCGAGCCGCTAAAGTATGACCCCGAAGGCGCTTTAAAATTGCTGGAAGAGGCGGGGTGGAAGATGAAAAATGGAAGGCTCGAGAAGGATGGCAAGCCCTTTCAATTTACGATTATCACGAATCACGGCAACGAGCTCCGCAAGGCTATAATGATTATTGCGCAGAATGCGTGGAAAAAGCTCGGCATCGAGGTAAAGGCAGATACGGTGGAGTGGGCGGTATTCTTAAAAAAATACATCGATGTGGGGAACTTCGATGCAGTGATTCTCGGGTGGAGCATGGGTATTGACCCAGACCTGTATCAGATATGGCACTCAAGCCAGGCCGGACCGTTTCAACTGAATTTTGTCGGTTACAGCAATCCGAATGCCGATGACCTGATAATAAAAATCAGGCAGGAATATGACAGGAATAAACAGGTAGAATACTGCCGTAAGCTGCACGAGATAATATACAGAGACCAGCCCTATACATTTTTATATGTGGGCAAATGGACTGCATTAATGGATAAAAAGATAGTAATTATGGAGAAAGGAGCGGGAGGAGAAGATATTATCAAACCTATAATGCCGACAAAGACAGGAAATTTCAGATTCCATTTCAATAAGTGGATAAAACTTGCACAGGAGCCTGTATTTGCAGTTCAATAAACTGCTGAGTTTTATCCGTATAATTACATAAGGTCTTATTTTAATCATTTGTGCAAGTTTGAAATCATCTTCTTTTTAACATCAAAAAATAGGAAAATTATTGACTTGCGCGGAATAATCTGATATTTTAAC
>CAYMMR010000132.1:0-1203 GCA_964391545.1 uncultured Nitrospinota bacterium
GCATTTTTCTTTTGTTCAACCCCCCCCCTCAATCCCCCCTTTTTAAAAGGGGGGAGGAAGGGGGGTTAAAATAGAGCAAACGAAAAATTAACGGAAGTGAGGGGAAAAGGTTTTTACAGTAATCTCAATTTTAAAATCTAAAATGAAGATAGTCCCATTGCCTCATTGACTTCAGCCAATGTCTGCCGGGCTATCCCTTGCGCCTTTTTCGAGCCTTCCTTCAATATTTCGTAAATCCTGACGGGATTCTCTAACAGCATTTTCCTCTTTTCGGAAATAGGCTTCAGATAATCATTGATGTTTCTTGCCAGCATCAGCTTGCAATCCGTGCATCCTATCCCTGCCGTGGTGCAGCCGCTGTATATTTGAGAAATCTCCGACGCGGATGAAAATATCTTATGCAATGTAAAAACCGAACATATATCGGGATTTCCCGGGTCGGTCTTCTTTACCCTCTGAGGGTCGGTAATCATTGTCCTGACCTTTCTCGTTACCGTATCCGGCGAATCGGATAAAAATATCGCATTCCCATAACTCTTGCTCATCTTCCTGTTATCGAGACCTGGCAGCTTAGGCACTTCGGAGATTAAAGGCTCCGGCTCGACAAATACATTTTTCTTATAAATGAAATGAAACCTCCTTACGATTTCCCTCGTAACTTCGAGATGCGGAAGCTGGTCAATGCCCACAGGCACATAATTGGCTTTATATATGATAATATCCGCAGCCTGAAGCACAGGGTATCCGAGAAATCCGTAAGTAGTTAAATCCCTGTCCTTTACCTCTATAATTTTTTCCTTATAGGTCGGATTTCTCTCGAGCCACGGGACAGGAGTTATCATGGATAAAAGGAGGTGCAGAACCGCATGCTCATGAATCATAGACTGCAAAAATACGGTGCTTTTTTCGGGGTTAATCCCTGCCGCAAGCCAGTCAACAGCCATATTAAACACATTATCCTTTATCTCATGGGTATCCTCATAAGATGTGCTTAAGGCATGCCAATCGGCAATAAAATAAAAACAATCATACTCATCCTGACGCTTTATCCAATTTTCCAATGCTCCGAGAAGGTTGCCGAGGTGAAGCCTCCCCGATGCCTGCATACCGCTTAAAATCCGTTTTTTTTCCATTATCTTAAAATACAGGTAGAGGTAAAGGCAGAGGTAAAGATTTCTATACCTTCTCCTTTACCTTTACCTT
>CAYMMR010000132.1:1303-7861 GCA_964391545.1 uncultured Nitrospinota bacterium
GTAGAGGTAAAGGCAGAGGTAAAGATTTCTATACCTTCTCCTTTACCTTTACCTTATATTAAATCGGTCTCCCCAAAAATATACCTATAACAAACCATATAATCGGCACGATGGTCTTATCCACGGCGCCGCTTATAATCAGGACAAGCAATATTATAAAGCCATAAGGCTCTATCTCGCTGAATTTTAAAGCCTGTTTATGCGGCAGGATTCCGGTCATTATCCTCCCCCCATCGAGAGGCGGAAGAGGTATAATGTTAAATATTGCAAGGCCTACATTTATCACCACGGTGTAATATATCATAAGCGATACGGGATCTATAATCATAAGAAGAAACCTGCTCTCCGGCACAGGCATTCCGCCTATCCACCTGTATATAACAGCGCTTATAGCAGCCAAAACAAGGTTTGCGGCCGGTCCGGCCATTGCCACCCACATCATATCTTTGATTGGATTTTTAAGATTGTGAGGATTAACAGGAACGGGCTTTGCCCATCCTATCATTCTGGTCATAACGAATACAAGCGTCCCCACAAGGTCAAGATGGCTCAAAGGATTTAATGTCAATCTACCAGCAAGTCTTGCCGTATGATCTCCGAGCTTATCCGCCACAAGCCCATGAGCCACCTCGTGAAAAGTAACTGCCATAAGCATCGGGACAGCCAATACGGAAATCAATTGAATTATAGATTCTATTTCTGACATATAGATCCTTCGTCGTTTCGCTCCTCAGGATGAATTAAGCCGATGTCAAATATGACATCGGTTTAATTCATTTTAAAACAAAACTGCCTGCATTGTATACATCATAATGAGTTTGCAGCTCACTTTTTACAAACTCTATCTCTTCATCCCTGTTTTTAATCAACCCGTCGAGTCTTGCTTCTTTTACTGCCTTCAACATAGAGCCGATTTCCGGTCCCCTTTCCATACCCATATTTGCGAGGTCGTCGCCGTTAATCTCTATCTCTACGAATCTGAGTTTCGTAAGGTAGAGCGATATAGCCTTCTTTATCATATCCTGAGGCATCTTAGCCATCATAAAGAGCAGCGCTTCGGTGGAAAGGGGGCTGAAAACGCCGTATATCTGGCTCGGCTTAAGGGTCTTATCTTCACCGAGAGAAAAGATATTTTTATATGCCGTATTTATCTGTCCCCTGTTCTCCATCGCCTTATTTTTATACCTCTCGGCTATCGAAAGGCTGCCGATTACATCTAAAACCTCATCGTCCCTCAAGCCGTCTACAAGACCCATAAAATAAAGAAACCATCCCTCAGCCTCGCCATTCTTTCTATCCATAAATGAAAGGTGATGCCATGAGATAACCTCGCCGATATTTGAAAACAACTCCCTCATCGATTCGCTGTAGGCAATCTTCGGATGGATGAATTTCAGAAGCGAAAGCTCGTGCATCCTCTTTATGAGCTTTACAGGCTCTCTCTCCTTCAGCATAAGAACAAGCTCCAGATATACCCTCGAGCCCGATAGGCGGCTGAAGAGGTTTTTTTTAACCGCACTCTCCATAAGCGCCATAGTCTGTTTGCCTATGCTGAAATTAAACCTCTGCTCGAATCTGATTGCCCTGAATACCCTCGTAGGATCCTCTACAAAAGAAAGGTTATGAAGCACCCTTATCACCCTCTCTTTTAAATCCTTTTGCCCCCCGAAAAAATCCACGAGATTCCACTTCTCTTTTCTGGTTAGGCTTATAGCGAGGGTGTTGATGGTAAAATCCCTGCGATAGAGGTCATTTTTAAGGGAACTCATCTCTACTATAGGAAGCGCTGCCGGGTGCTCATAATACTCCATTCTTGCAGTGGCAATATCGAGCTTAAATCCATCGGAAAGTATTACTACGGCAGTGCCGAACTTTTTATGGCTCTTAACCCTCGCAGAAAACCTCTCTGCAAATTTTTCGGCAAAGAGTATGCCGTCCCCTTCTATTACCATATCTATATCGAAGTTCTCTATTCTTAAAAGGAGATCCCTGACAAAACCTCCTACCAGATATGCAGAAAAACCGAGTTTATCCGCAGTATCCGCTGCCTCATCGAAGAGCTTTAATATCCTCTCCGGGAGCCTCTCCTTAATAAGCCCTCTTAAATTCTTTGAAAAGGGGTATCTAATGCCCCTATCCCTGGGATGGAGGACTGCAGGTTTTTTAAGCATATCCCCGTAGATTGCGCTGAGCAGATCCCCCCTGCTTATAATCCCCTCTATTTCTCCGGCGATATTAACGACAGGAACAAGCGTCTGCTTCCCCATTATTATGATTTCATCAATGCGGCGATAAGGCGCGTCGGAATGGACAGTTGCAAACTCGCTTATCATTAAATCGGCAACCCTCTCTCTTTCAAGACGGTGGAATATCGCCTTCTCTACGATTTGCCTTGTTATAATGCCTACAGGTTTTTTCCCGTCCAGCACAGGCAGTGTATTAATGCTATACCGCGTCATGAGATCCTCTGCCTGTTTTATTGTCTCATCCATCCTCACGGATTTTACCGGATATGTCATCATCTCCCTCGCAAGCTTTACAGGCTGCACCTTTTCTTTGAGGATATTAAGGAGCTTCTCCTTTGCCTGAATAATGGTCATATCCTTTATTGTTGCAGAGGATGCGGTAGGATGCCCGCCGCCGCCTAACTCATGGGCTACTGCGGCAACATCTACCGCCTCTATCCTGCTCCTCGCAACGAGATGTATCCTGTCCTCCATCATAACGATTACGAACAGGACATTCAGGTTTTCCATATCCTTCAGCTTATGGGTAAGAATCGCAAGATCTCCGATATACCTTTCCGATGAAGCTGACGATAAAGCAACCGGCAGTCCGTTTATATCATGTATCTCGAGGCCATGTATAAGGTCGTCTAAAAGCGATACCTGCTCGGGAGAGAGTTCTCTATAAATAAAATCGGAAACAGTATTGAGGTTTGCGCCGGACGATAAAAGGTATGCAGCAGCATCTAAATCTTCCGGTTTTGTAGATGTAAAGGTAAGAGAACCCGTATCCTCATATATGCCGAGCGCCAATATAGTCGCCTCTGCCGGCGTAATCGGGATTCCCCTTTCCCTCAATAGTTCTACGAATATCGTAGCAGTCGAGCCTCTATCCTTTACAACCGTTATCTCGGATTCTATATCCTGAGGAGTATTCGGGTGGTGGTCATATACATGAACAGATACGCTACTCTTTTTTGCCACGCCTTCAAATTGTCCTATTCGTCCTGCAAGCCTCGTATCCACAATAATAAGTTCGGTTATCTCTTCGAGCGGTATATTCTTCAACTTATCGAACTGAAAAGAATAATCGGAGGATTTTAAAAAATCCCTGACATTCTTCTCCTGCGCTCCGGGAAATACCATCTTTGCATCGGGATAGAGTTTCTTGGCAGCAAGCATCGAGGCAAGGCAGTCAAAATCCGCATTAAAATGGGTTGTTATCACCTTCATATTGTTATTTTATCTCAATTTCGCCGAGCCGGTCAAATATTGCAGGAACAAAGACCCGATTAAAACTACTGAACCACTGAAAACACTGAAAAAAACTTTTAGACACTGATGTATACTGATTTTTATATGATTTTAACTGTGTAAATCATAGTCAATCTGTGTCTTTCTGTGTCTATTTTTTTTGTGATTTTCTGTGATTTCAGCGCCTTCAGTGGTTTATATTTTCTTACAGATGAACAAAGGCTTAACGAAACCACACTGGTTATGTTACAAGAAAATTTTGATTATGCCTCGAATATATGTTAAATTTGTCATTAACGGAGGATTTTATGGCTGAAGACTTGGGGATACCTAAAATCGTAGGCGATATTTTGTCTGCGAGGGGCAAGACGCAAAAGGCGAAAATCGAGGCGGATGTTCAGAAGATGGCTATAAAACAGCAGAAGACAGAGGGAAAAAACCTGCTCAAGCTAATCAAAGGCTCGAAGATAGATGTTATAGCATAAAAGGACAAAAACCTAAATAAAGTATCAAAGAGTCAAAGTGTCATAGTGTCAAAGTTTTTTTAACTCTGACACTTTGATACTCTGACACTCTGACACTTTTATTCGTTTCCTATACATGAACAGTCAATTTTTAAAGGCGTGCAGAAGGGAAAAAACGGATTATACACCTGTCTGGCTTATGCGCCAGGCAGGTAGGTATATGAAGGAATACCGGGCAATACGGGAAAAACACTCATTTCTCGCTATGTGTAAAAACCCTGAGCTTGCAGCAGAGGTTACACTCCAACCTGTAAAAAAATTGGGTGTTGATGCTGCGATAATCTTTGCAGATATTCTCCTGCCTCTGGAGGGCATGGGAATTAATTTGGAATTTGCAAAAAATGAGGGGCCCGTAATTCACAATCCCGTCAGAAATCGCTCTAATATTGAATCACTTCACCCTATAGAGCCTGAAAGGGATGTACCGTTTTTAATTGATGCAATAAAGATTACCCGTAAAGAGCTTAATGGAAGTATCCCTCTGATTGGTTTTTCAGGCGCCCCCTTCACCATCGCCAGTTATATCATCGAAGGAGGGCATTCGAGAAATTTCATACATACAAAGTCATTGATGTATAACGACCCTTCTTCATGGCATACCCTGATGGATAAAATCGCTGGCGTTATAATCAGCTATCTCAAGGCGCAGATACATGCAGGGGCGCAGGCGGTTCAATTATTCGATAGCTGGATCGGGTGTCTTTCGCCGGCGGATTATAAAGAATTTGCCGCCACCTATTCAAAGAAAATCATAGATGCTTTAAAAACAAGCGATGTTCCTGTTATCCACTTCGGCACTGACTCCTCCAATATCCTCGAAGCAATGAAAGAGGCCGGCGGAGATGTAATCGGCATAGACTGGCGCATAGATTTAGACACAGCGTGGAAGAGATTGGGTTATGATACGGCAGTTCAGGGAAATTTAGACCCTGTTGTTCTCTTTGCCGAGCATGTAGAAATAGAAAAGAGGATAAAGGATATTTTAAACAGGGCAGGAGGGCGGCCGGGGCATATATTCAATCTCGGTCATGGCATCCTGCCGCAAACACCTGTTGAGAATGTCAGATTTCTTGTAGAAACAGTCCATAAATACAGTGTTAAGCGCTGAGTGTTGAGTAAATTCTTAACACTTAACGCTTAACACTTAACACTTAACACTTAACACTCATCATGATTGCCGTTCTCCTTCTCGCATTCGGATGTCCCGATTCTCCCGAATCCATAGAGCCTTTTATCACAAATATAATGGCCGGCAGAAAACCCTCTCCCGAGCAATTGCAAAAAATAAAAGAAAGATACTTAAAGATTGGCGGTCATTCGCCGCTTCTCGATATAACACGAAAACAGGCAGAGGCACTTGAAGCAGCACTAAACAGGGGCAAGGGGCAAGGGGCAAGGGGCAAGGAGTTTAAGATATTCGTTGGGATGAGGCATTGGCATCCATTTATAAAAGACACCCTGAAAGAGATTGTAAATTCAGGTGCAAAAAAGATAATAGCCATAATAATGTCTCCTCATTATTCCAAATTTATCGCAGATGGATATACAAAAGCAATAAATGATGCAAAGGCTGAACTCCCCCCCCCTCTCCCCCTCTCTCGTTCCCACGCTCTGCGTGGCAACGCGTTCCCACGCTCTGCGTGGCAACGAGGGGGGGCTGGGGGGGGCGATATATCCTTTGTAAAAGGCTGGCATACCCACCCGTTATTTATCGAGGCAGTTGCTGATGAAATTAAAAAAGGGATGTCATATTTTACCCCCCTAATCCCCTCTCCCCTAATGGGAGGGGGACAGAGCCTGCCCCCGAAGTATTTATCGGGGGTTCAGGTCATATTCAGCGCCCACAGCCTCCCCATAAACAAGCCTGCCCCTGCAAGTAGTAGGCAGGGGGGGCAAGGGACGAGGGACGAGGGACGAGGGACGAGAGACGAGGGTATAGGGGAAGAACTGTATGTAAGACAGCTTAATGAAACTATCGAAGCTATTATCAAACTTACAGGTAATCTCTCATGGCATCTCGGGTTTCAAAGCAAGGGCATGAGTAAGGGAGAATGGCTTGAGCCTACGGTAGATTCAATACTCGAGAGGCTTTCAAAGGATGGGAAAAAATATGTCCTCCTCGTGCCTATAGGCTTTGTTTCAGACCATATCGAGACCCTTTATGATATTGATATGGTTTATAAAGAAATGGCAGAATCTCTCGGCATGACATTACATAGGACAAATTCCCTCAACGATTCCACAAAGTTTATCGAAGCATTGGCAAAGGTTGTAATGGAGAAATTATAAAAAAAACATGACAGCAGTGGGATTTATTTGATTGACTCTAATACTATTTTGCTTTATATTTACAGCAATGAAAGATTCAGAAACGAGGCATGATAAAAGGAGAACAAAGATAGGTGAAATGATTATAGATGTTGCTAAGTATCTACTTACAATCGGTTTTATAGGCAACATTTTTACCGAAAAATTCGATGTAATTTCGGGAATTGTGATTGGTGTGGTTGTAATAATTCTTGCAATTATTGGCTTTTTTACAATCCCACCTGATA
>CAYMMR010000133.1:0-4218 GCA_964391545.1 uncultured Nitrospinota bacterium
ATCCAGAGCATTGCAGAGACGGTAAACATACTTATCGGAGGGGAGGCGGATGTAACGAAGTTTAAGGACGAATCGAGGGGGAGGAGATACGATTTCAGGGTCAGGCTAAACCCCGAAGACAGGGCAAATCCCGAAGATATAGGGAGACTGTATGTAAGGTCAAAGGATGGCAGGCTGATTGAGTTATCCAATATCGTAACGGTTCAGGAGGGAGGGGGTCCTAACCTCATAACAAGGCTCGACAGGCAAAGGGCTATAACTCTATTCGCAAATCTCGAAGGCAAACCCCTCGGCGGGGCTATGACGGAGCTTGACAATATATCGGCAAATGTATTGCCTCCCGATTATTCGGGAAAATATAAAGGAATGGCGGAGATGATGGGCGAATCCTTCTATTACCTGATTTACGCGCTTATACTCGGCATTGTCCTTGCTTATATGATACTGGCTGCCCAGTTTGACAGCTTCATCCATCCTGTTACTGTTCTCCTTTCGATGCCGTTTTCATTTATAGGCGCCTTCGGGGCTTTATTTTTGACAGGCAAGACGCTTAATATATTCAGCTTCATCGGACTCGTTCTTTTAATGGGGCTTGTGAAAAAGAATGCAATACTTATTGTTGATTATACGAACACACTAAGGTCTCGGGGTATGGAAAGGAGAGAGGCGATTCTCCATGCAGGACCCGTTAGGCTCAGGCCTATATTAATGACCACCTTTGCAATGGTCTTTGGTATGATACCTATAGCCGTCGGCATCGGGGAAGGAGCCGAGACCCGCGCTCCGATGGCAATAGCAACAATCGGAGGACTTATCACATCGCTTTTCCTGACTCTTATAGTCGTCCCTGTTGCCTATGATTTGTTCGATGCCGTGCAGGAAAAATTCAGGAGGAAAAAAAGGTAATCGGTTCGCGCTGAAAAATGACATTTTTTTCACTTATGCGTCTTTCAATAGAGCTTAAAAATATTCACTTTATATCGGCGCTTGCCTTTCTGACCATCCTGCTTGCATTTAATCAGTCCTGGACTTTTTTAGGGGATGGAGATTCGATTGTATATGCCACTGTTTCCAAAACGATTGCAGAGAAAGGGAATTGGCTGACGCCTGTTTACAATTTCAGGTTGTTTTTCGACCACCCCCCTTTGCTGTTATGGATAAACGCCTTATTATTCAGGGTAATCGGTTTTGAGGAATGGGTGGCTAAGCTCTTCCCCGCAATTACGGGTCTCGGGGCGGTGCTTATGGTTTTTTATATAGGAAATCGTTATGCAAACCGGTTTACCGGTTTTTTTGCAGGCATCTCATTGCTTTTTTCCTACGACTTTATCAAGCTCCTGAATAAAGGACGGATGGAGATGCCGCTGGTATTTTTATATATATGCGGGCTTTACGGTTTTCTTAGGGGGGTTGAAGGAGATAAAAAAGGTTTTTAGCTTGGCGGAATAGCTACAGGACTTGCCTTTCTTGCAAAGGGTATTGTCTCTGCCGGTATTTTAATCATATCTTTCATTTTAATTTTTGACCTGAGGAAAACATCTCTTTTGAAGCGAAAGGAGATATGGCTCTTTATTCTTATTTCGCTCTCGATTCCAGCGGCTTTTTTTATAGCGCAGTATCATGTCAATGGAGAAGTTTTTTTTAGAAAATATTTTTATGAGCAGGTCTTTAGATCGATAAAAGAAGGGGGCAGTCCTGCCGGCCCATTTTATTATCTCGGTTATATTTTAGTCGCTTACCTGCCGTGGATTCCGTTTTTTATTCATGGAATCGTTATTGCCTTAAAGGATGGAGAAAAGCAGCCGTTATGGAGAATGACCCTTTTCTGGTGTGCGGTTATATTTCTTTCCTTTTCTATAGCAAGCTCGAAGAGGCATTATTATCTCTTGCCTATGTTTCCTGCAATGTCCCTTCTGACAGGACGTTCATTGGACAGATTGCTGACAGAGGGTAAAAAACTGGTATTTTTCAGGATGACCGTTTTAATAGCCATGTCCGCAAGTCTTTTTTTGGCAATATCGCCGTTTCCCCTCCACCGCAATTCATATCCCGAGATATATAAGATGGCTCCCTATTTGAAAGAAATCCTGACTGAAAATGACCTCATAATCTCCTATCGCAACAGGGAAGGGATCGGCACCCCTTCCTTTTACCTGATTAATGATAAACTTAATATCCTGTATTGCTATAACCCCGAAGAACTTCGGGAACTTATCGAGAATAATAAAACTAAGCGGATTATACTGTGCACATCCGATAAAAATGCGGGAGAGAACCCGAAAATTATCGAAGGTTTCTTTCCTTTTATAGAAAACAATGGATTGAGGTTTTATTCAAACGACCCGAACATCGAGCTGTCGGGGCATATTTATTGAACAAAAATATAATCCCAGATTATGCACGAACGATTTATATAAGACCTTATGTCCCTGTAGCGACTGTCAAATTTTCACTTTTCCATGGATGGTAAAAAGTGAAAATTTCCACAGTTCAGACAGCCATGGACGGCTGTCTGAACGGCAAGCGGAAGGGACATAAGGTCTTTCACGCATTTTTTGGGATAATTAAGGAGGGAGGATAGTATGATTAAAAAATTGTTTTTAGTTTTTTTATTGTTTACTGTTCACTGTTCACTGTTTACCGATTCATGGGCTGCGACACGGGAGGAAAAAATCGAAAGCAAAAACGCCCTCTTTCTTTCCTTGAAGGAGACTATTGCCCTTGCACTGAAAAATAATCTGGAAATATCAATCGAGAGGATAAATCCGAAAATCAGCGAGACCGAGATAATGAAAAACGAGGCAGCCTTTGACTACAATATCAATGCCTCGACATCTCTTAAAAAAGACAGGACTCCCAGCGCATCGGCATTTGCCAGCCCTCCTGAAACCGAGAACGAGGCATTTTCGATCAGCGCAGGAATTAAAAAAAGGTCTGCCGCAGGAACCGATTATCAGGTATCCCTCGATACCCAGCGGTCAATGTCAAACTCGAAGTTTCAGGGACTCAAGCCTCAATATACGACAGACCTGAGCTTAAGCATTACCCAGAACCTCCTTAAAGATTTCGGCGTTGATGTGAATGCCTCTCAGATTAAGATTGCAAGCAATAATAAGGATATAACCGTTTACCAGTTCAAGAACAGGGTGATAAATATACTGTCGCAGGCGCAGGAGGCATACTGGGAGCTTGTTTTTGCCATAGAGGATTTGAAGGTAAAAAGGGAGTCTCTCAAGCTGGCGCAGGATTTGGAGAGGAGGATAAGGATACAGGTTGATGTGGGAACTATGGCTCCTATCGAGATTACACAGGCTCAGGCAGAGGTGGCTGCGAGGGAAGAGGATGTCATCGTTGCGCAGAACACGGTCGAGTCAATAGAAGACAGGCTCAAAAAGATTATTAATATAGAGGAAAAAGGGGGATGGGATTTGGCTATTGCTCCTACCGACACCCCGCAGATAATAGCCGAAGATATTAAACTGGATGAGAGCATAAAGACCGCGCTCGAAAGCCGTCCTGACTATGCGCAGTTGAAGATAGATTTAAAAAATAAAAATATACAGGTGGAGTATAAAAAAAATCGATTGTATCCATCGCTCGATTTAATAGGAAGCCTTAAACTAAACGGCATCAGCGGAGATGCAGAATCTGTCGCCTTTGCGGGCAGTGTGTCGCAAAGCGGGTTCGGGGGGGATTATTTTAAGAGCTATGACAGGATTATTTCAGGGAATTATTATGACTGGAGCATAGGTCTCTCCTTTGAGTTTCCCCTTGGAAACAGGGCTGCAAAGAGCAGTTATACCGCTGCAAAGCTGGAAATCGAGAAGGGCATCAAGACGATTAAGAATTTAGAGCATCAGGTGTCCGTAGAAGTAAGGGAAGCGGTAAGGGCTATAGATACGAACATGAAAAGGATAAATGCCACCGCCGTATCGAGGAGACTTGCCGAAGAAAAGCTTTCGGCAGAGGAAAAAAAGTTTAGCGTGGGTATGTCTACCAGCTTCAATGTCCTCGAATACCAGAGGGATTTGATTGCTGCAAAAGTTAGGGAGATTTCGGCAATAATAGACTACAACAAATCCCTTGTAAATCTGGAAAGGGTTAAAGGAACGATTCTGGAGAAAAATAATATCGAGTTGTAGTTCTGTGGTAATAGTTCACCACGGAAGGATACGGAAAATCACAGAATAGAAATTAAAAAATAAGGAGAAAGGGAGA
>CAYMMR010000133.1:4318-7851 GCA_964391545.1 uncultured Nitrospinota bacterium
AGGAGAAAGGGAGAAAAAATCTTCAAAATTATTTTTTAAAAATTATATTCTCCCTTTCCCCAATTTCCCCATTTCTCCTTAATCTTTTTGTTTTGTTCCGTGTTTTTCCGTGAATATCTGTGGTGAACTATTGCTGTTTTTGTTTATGCCGTAGTGTTTATCCTCCCGCCTTTCGATAATGCCTGCGATATTGCCTGTCTGACCTGAGATTGAACCGCACTGCCGCTCAGCTTGATATTCGAAGCCAGAACCTTCGATTTTCCGGCTATCTGCCCCATGCGCAAATTCGACATATTCGTAAATGGGACAACCCCTGTATTCATCATCGGCAGATTGACTATCATATTATTCTCCTTTTCTATTCATGTTATCGGATTTTTTCTTTAAAAACTTTAACTCCTGAGTTTCGGGTTTAAGGCATCTCTCAAACCCTCTCCGAACAGGTTGAATGCAAGGACTGTAACGAGGATGGTTATGCCGGGTATATAGGTGAGCCACGGGGCGTCGAATATATATTTTTTGCCGTCGGAAAGAATATTTCCCCATGTAGCATTCGGGGGCGGGACGCCGAAGCCAAGAAAACTTAATGCAGATTCCGTAAGGATGGCAGTGGCAATGCCTATAGTGGCGGAAATAAGGACAGGCGACATGGAATTTGGAAGGAGATGCCGGATTATAATTCTCATGTCCGGGACCCCGATCGACCTTGCAGCGAGGATAAACTCCTGTTCCCTCAAAGACAGAATATCCGCCCTGACAAACCTCGCGGGACCAACCCATCCCGTTATGCCTATTACAGCCATTATATTCCAGATGCTCGGAGGCAAGAGTGCGATGACGGTCAGGATGAGAAAGAATGTAGGAAAACTCAATTGAATATCTATCAAAGCGACAATAAAAGTATCTACTGTCATTATCTCATGCCTCCCGATTTTTATCTTATGTTCTCCATAATATCCGGCAATGCCTCCAATCAGCACCCCGAGTATTATAGAGATGCCCACTGCTACAAAGCCTACCGAAAGGGATACGATAGCGCCCTGAAGCATTCTGGCAAAGACATCCCTTCCAAGCTCATCCGTGCCAAAAAAGTATATGCCGAAATAGGGGAGGTTCTCCTTGGGGATGGAATCTATTGCCGGCTCCGAAAGCGGCGGTTTGAGCTTATCGGGAAGCCTTACCGTGTGCGGGTCAAGAAGCGGTTTCTCCCCGCCGGCAGTGACCATGCCTGCAAGGCTTAAGGCAAAAAAAATCGAGAGTATTATAAGTCCGAACATAGCCATCCTGTTTCTTTTGAAAACTTTCCGGAACTCCTGAAAGGGCGTCCTTTCAGGAGGCATGTAATCTAATGAATTATTTATCATAAACAATATCGCTGCAAAAACCTTTTTTGAGCGACTTTTTATTTTTTCTTTTAATTCATAGTGTAAGAATATTATTAATAAATAAAAGAAAAAATAACGGAAGCGAAAAAAACGGTTTTTGCAGTGTACTTCTTAATAATTACCCCTTCAATTTTTCATATACCTCTTCGAATTTCGAAGCTGTTTCTTTAAATGCCTGAAGCGCCCGGGGGTCAAAGTGATGAGGCATAGTCCTGCCATCGCCCTCGGTAATGATTTTGTATGTCTTCTCATGGTCATAAGCAGGCTTATATACACGGGCATTCCTCAGGGCATCGTATTGGTCGGCAATATTCATTAACCTTGCCTCGATGGGTATCTGCTCGCCTTTAAGCCGGTTTGGATACCCCCCTCCGTCCCACCTCTCGTGGTGATTGAGGGCTATGGATGCGCCTATAGAAAATCTGGGATGGTCTCCGATTATTTTTGCGCCCCATGTCGTGTGCATCTTCATTATTGCAAATTCCTCGTCCGTAAATTTTCCCGGTTTCTTGAGAATATCCGGATGGACATGAATCTTTCCGACATCGTGCAGGGATGCCTGCAGCCTTATAGTATCCACGAAATTCTTCGGCATCTTTAACCTTTCCGCTATTATGGCGCAATAAATTCCGACCCTCGATATGTGATTTCCCGTATCCTCATCGTTTGCCTCTGCCGCCCTCGCAAGCGCATAAACGGTATATGTTAAGGCGTCTTCAACCTCCTTTATCTGCAACGAGAGGGATCTTAAAAACAACGTGTGCATTACGAGGTTGTCGAGAACCGCTGCGTCATGCTCGTTAATATCCCTGCCATAATTGATGGCAAATATACCGAGGTCATGGCTCTGATAACAGACCATATTTTTAGCCATTATATTGAAGCCTCTAAGTTTTTCGACAAAAGGGTCGAATCTCCTCTCCGCTTCGAGATTATTATAAAACGATACATGGGAATGCTCTTCATTTGACAGGGCAAAGGAGATGTTGGGATTAAAACGGTCTCTCGTCAGCCTGCCGGAGACAAATTGGTAATAATACCAATCATGCCCGCCTTTTTCATTCAGGATATTGACTATCACTGTTTGAGGCTTATCCGGCGCATCGTTTTTTTGTCTTATAATCCGGCTTACAATGCCGTCAATTTTGGATATAAGATTAAAATCCATTGGATTAAATGTCTTAATGATATTCTCTCCAAAGGATGTGAGACTGGTGATGTTTTTATATGCGTTATTGAGTTTGTCATTAAGCTCCTTTGCCTTGAGGAGCATTTTCATTCTCGCAAGTATTTCACCCTTATCGAAGGGCTTCGATATGAAATCGTCTGCGCCGGCTTCTATCCCTTTTATCCTGTCATGTGTCGATGTTAATGCCGTTATTAAAATAACAGGAATACCCCTGTATTGCTCCGAGCCTTTTATTTCTCTGCATACATCGAAGCCGTTCATCATGGGCATCATAACATCCAGAAGCACAATATCTATATCATCCCGCTTAATTATCTCGATTGCCTGTTTTCCGTTTCTTGCCGTAACGGTCTCGTATCCCATCGGCATAAGGATTGCCTCGAGGAGAGCCAGATTTCTGGATTCGTCGTCTACGCACAGGACTCTCTGTTTTATTGTATCCATATAAACCTCCATGAGCTTATAGCTTATAGCTAACAGCTAAAAGCTATAAGCTTTTCATGTCAGATGTCTCTTAATTATATCCGGCAGTTGTCTCGTATTCACAGGCTTTGACAGGTAGTCATCGAACCCTGCCTTCATTATATTTTCCATATCGCCTTTCATGGCAAAGGATGTAACGGCAATTACCTTTATGTCTTTTGTCTCCGGGTCTCCCTTCAGCATCTTTACGGCAGTAATCCCGTTTATGCCGTCCATGTGTATATCCATCAATATCAAAGAGGGCTTATATTCCTTAGCCTTTTTAATGCCCTCCTCGCCGTTTGCCGCCTCTATAACCTCATAGCCGTGATATTTTAAAATATCATGCAGCAGTATGCGGTTCTTCTTATCGTCTTCTACTATCAATATTCGCTTCATCGGACTACTCCCAACTCCTGACTCCCTACTCCCTACTATCTTTCCCTTGTCTTACCGGTATCTTAAAGCTGAACTTGCTTCCCCTCCCATATTCGCTT
>CAYMMR010000134.1:0-7777 GCA_964391545.1 uncultured Nitrospinota bacterium
TCTTCGGGCTTTGCCCTCAGAATGACAGCTATGATGTCATCTGCGTAATCTGCGGATATATAATTTCCTTTATACTTGAACAGAATAGAAAAGGTTAGAGAGAAATTTAGCCCTAATGAGATAGACGGATTCGTCTCGTTTAAAAGGGAGAATATAAGATACCTTACGGGATTCAGCGGCTCTACGGCCGCTGTTTTTTTAACGAGGGACAGGGCATTTTTTCTGACCGATTTCAGATATAAAACACAGGCAGAGAACGAGGTAAAGGGCAATTTCGACATAAGAGAATGTAAAAAGATTATCGAATCGCTATCGGAACTAATCCGGTCGCTTGGCTTAAGAAAAATAGGATTTGAGTCAAATCTGTCTTATTCGATTTATCTCGAACTTCAGGATAAATTAAATCCCGCCAGGCTCGTTTCTACTAAAAATTTAATCGAGGATATAAGAATCGTAAAATATCCCGAGGAAGTGGATTGCATAAGAAAGGCGATAGGAATAGCAGGAAGGGCATTCAAAGGGATAAGGGGAATTATAAGGCAGGGATGTAAAGAAAGGGATATTGCAATAGAGATGGAGCATCGCCTGAGAAAAGAGGGGACAGAAACAATACCTTTTGATATAATAGTAGCATCCGGCGATAGGGGGGCAATGCCCCACGGGATAGCCGGAGATAAGATTATAAAGGACGGCGAGCTTGTAATCGTGGATTTCGGCTCGCGGTATAAGGGATACCATTCGGACTGCACAAGGACTCTGGCAATGGGCGGCTTTAACACAAGGCAGAGGGAGATTTATGATATAGTTCTGTCGGCCCAGAGAAATGCTATAAAGGCGATAAAACCGGGGGAAAAGGCATCCGAAGTTGATTCAAAAGCGCGAGAACATATAAAAAACGCCGGTTTTGGAGATAATTTCGGCCACGGCACAGGACACGGTGTAGGACTCGAAGTTCACGAGAGTCCAAGAATCGCCGAAGGACAGGATGATATAATAAAAGAAGGGATGGTTTTTACGGTAGAGCCGGGAATCTATATCCCCGGCTGGGGAGGAATCAGAATCGAGGATATGGCGCTTGTAACAAAAGACGGCTGCGAGGTCTTGACCTCGTCAATAGAAAAAGAAATGGAGGAATTTTGAGATATGATTTCGACGGCAGATTTTAGAAACAATATGAAGATTGAATACGAAGGCGATTTATATGTAATTGTCGAGTTTCAGCATGTAAACCCCGGAAACCTCAGGGCTTTTGTCAGGACTAAAATTAAGAACATGAAGACAGGACAATTGATCGAGAGGACATTCAGGTCAAACGACAAGTTCGAAACTCCCGATGTAGAGGAAAAACAGATGCAGTTTCTTTACAAGAGCGGGGATGAATGCTGTTTTATGGATACGGAGACTTATGAGCAGATTTTTATCGAGGAGGATGTATTGGGAGAAAGCAAGAGCTTTCTTCAAGAGAATGTCATAGCAACGGTTATGTTTCATAATAATATACCGATCGGAGTTACGCTGCCTATATTTGTCGAGATGAAGATTATAAAGACAGAGCCCGGATACAGAGGGGACACTGCCACAGGCGCAAGCAAGCAGGCTGCAATAGAGACAGGGGCGGTTCTTCAGGTTCCTCTATTTATCAACGAAGGGGATATGATAAAAATTGATACGAGAACCGGAGAATATGTGGAGAGGGTGAAATAAAGTATCAAAGTATCAGAGAGTCAAAGCGTCAAAGTGTCAAAGCGTCAAAGTTTTAATACTCTGATACTTTGATACTCTGACTCTTTGACACTTTGTAGGAGGGGGCGATGGATCTCAAGGAATTGAAAAGACTTGTTGACCTGTTTGAAAAGAGCGGTATAGCGGAATTAGAGATAGACGAAAAAGGGACAAGGGTAAAGCTTAGAAAAGGCGGGGGAGGCCCGGCAGAAGTCTCGCAGCATAAGCACATTCCAACTCCAATATCGCATCCCCAAGTCCATGAACGACTACATGCCGCTCCCCATAAGCCATTCCCGTTCCACGAAACGGGAATGGAGGAGGTTACGGCCGGAATTAAGCATAAAAAGGCGATTCCTCAAGGGGAGAATTATGTAATCGTGGAATCCCCGATGGTAGGCACATTTTACAGGTCGCCTTCGGAAGGTGCAGAGCCTTATGCAAAAGAGGGGGATACGGTCGAAAAGGGACAGGTTCTCTGCATTGTAGAGGCGATGAAGCTTATGAATGAGATAGAGTCCGAGGTGCGCGGCAGAATAATCTCCATCCTCGTGGAAAATGCACACCCTGTGGAGTTCGGCGAGCCGATGTTTGTGATAGAGAAGATGTAAGTTCATAAAGTGAAAAGATTCGACAACTTTATGAACTTTCTACTTTATAACTTTTTTAATGTAAAGGAAATTATTAACGCAAAGATGCAAAGATTAAAACAAAGACGCAAATTATTTTTCTTGTTTTTCTTTGCGACCTTTCTTCTCTTCTTAGCGTCTTTGCGTTAAAAATCAGGTTTTTGTTCTTTATGTTCCATAAAATCTTAATTGCAAATCGAGGGGAGATAGCCCTGAGAGTTATAAGGGCATGCAAGGAGCTCGGGATAAAAACAGTTGCTATCCATTCGACGGCAGACGCCAATTCGCTCCATGTAAAATTCGCAGACGAGGCTGTCTGCGTAGGACCTCCCGAAAGCGTGAGGAGCTATCTCCATATACCGAGCATAATAAGCGCTGCAGAGATTACAGGCTCCGATGCAATTCATCCGGGATACGGATTCCTCGCCGAAAATCCTTCTATTGCAGAGATATGCGAAACCTGCGGGATAAAGTTTATAGGCCCAACCCCGCAAAATATAAGGCTCATGGGCAACAAGGTAAAGGCGAAAAACACCATGCAGCAGGCAGGGGTGCCGATTGTCCCCGGAAGCCCCGAAAGGGTCGAATCATCCGACGATGCCGCCGTAATCGCGGAAAAGATAGGGTATCCGATCATTTTGAAGGCATCGGCAGGAGGAGGGGGAAGGGGCATGAGGATTTTAAGGAAAAAGGAAGACCTCGCAGACTCCTTTAAAGTGGTTCAGTCCGAGGCTGCTGCCGCCTTTGCCGACCCTCACATCTACCTCGAGAAGTATATAGAAAAGCCGAGACATATAGAGTTTCAGATAATGGCGGATGAAAAGGGAAATATTATCCACCTCGGTGAAAGGGACTGCTCGATACAGAGAAGGCATCAGAAGCTTATCGAAGAATCCCCCTCTCCTGCCTTAGTTCCGGCATTGAGAAAAGAGATGGGGGATTGCGCAGTAAAGGCGGTAAAATCCATCGGCTATCAAAGTGTGGGGACCGTAGAATTTCTGCTCGATGGAGAGGGCAATTACTATTTCATAGAGATGAATACCAGAATACAGGTCGAACATCCGGTCACGGAAATGGTGACAGGCGTAGACCTTATCAAAGAGCAGATAAAGATTGCCGCAGGCGAGCGCCTTAAAATCAAACAAAAGGATATAAAGATATTCGGACACAGCATCGAATGCAGGATAAACGCAGAAGACCCCGATAAATTTATCCCCTCTCCGGGAAAGATAACTGCCCTGAATATACCTGGAGGTCCCGGGGTAAGGGTAGATACTGCCGTATATTCGGAATATACAGTCCTTCCATACTATGATTCGCTGATAGCAAAACTGATAGTTCACGGGCTCGATAGAGAAGATGCTATTGCAAAGATGAACCGTGCCTTAGAGGAATTTCATGTGGAAGGAATCAAGACCACTATCCCCTTTCATAAAAAGGTTCTCTCCCATAAGGATTTTCTTAAAGGAGAATTCTATACGGATTTTATCGAAAAACTGAATATGAAATAGGGTCAAGGGGCAAGAAAAAAATAACCTTGCCCCTTGACCCTTGCTACTTGCCCCTTTATTAATATGTCCGATTACGATGTAATAGTCATAGGCGCAGGAATAGGCGGGCTGACCTCCGCCTCCCTTCTGTCGAAGAACGGCCTTAAGGTTCTCCTCTTGGAACAAAATTCCTCTGCAGGGGGGCTGTGCAATACAATCTCGAAAGGCGATTACCGTTTCGATATAGGCGCATCTCTATTTTGGGGATTCGGGCATGGAGAAATTTTTCACTACCTTTTTTCCGAATTCAATATACTGAATGACCTGCTCGAAAGGGAGTCCATCGTAAGAAAGATAGATCCCGGCCTTCAGGTAATCCTCCCAAATCACAGGGTTAATGTATATTCGGATAGGGACAGGTTCTATGGAGATTTAAAGAGGGAATTCCCGTCGGATTTAACAAATCTGGTAAAACTATATCGGGAGTCGGACAAAACCGAGAACGAGATTTTCAATCTATTAAATAAAAGGCACGGCTATTCCCTTAAAAACCGCTACCAGCAAGACAGAAGCAGATTGAAGAGTTTTTATGCCGATATGGCGATTTTCTTGAAAAGAAAAAAAAACATCTTGCGCTCCTTCGATAACTGGGTTAACAGAGAAGAGATAGAGAGGTTTATCGACCTTCAGCTTATTTATTTCACCCAAAAAGGCCTTGCCGATATATCCTTCTCTTTGCTGACAACGGCGCTCGGCATACCGAGAAGGGGGATATACGGCATACGGGGAGGCGCCGGAACATTAGCCGGCATACTTGAAAAACAATTGACGAGATATGGAGGCAAGCTCGCCTGCAATTCCTTTGTAGAGGAGATAATTTTAAAAGGAGGCAGGGCGTGCGGCGTAAGGGTGAGGACTGAAAACTCCGTCAATGAAACATGCAGTGGGCGGAGCGAATCTATCGGGGCTAAATGGGTTATTGCCAACACATCTCTCTCCAACATAGGAAATAATTTGATAAAGAAAAAGAGGAAAAAATCGCAATTTTTAAAAATTGCAAAAAGAACAGGGTGCTGCCTTGTCCCTTTCTCCGTTCTGCTTGGCGTGGATGAAAGGGTAATACCGGAACAGATGGGCGAGCACGCAATCATGCTGAGGGATTATGAGCTTCCGCCGGAAGGCAATAATGTAATATCTATTTCCCTTGGGCCTTCATGGGACGAGACGAGAACCCCCCAGGGAAAGAGGTGTATAACGGCAACATATTTTATGCCTGCAGGGGAATCCGCAAAGATTGACTGGGAAAGGGAGAGGGGAAACAAGACAGAGGAGATGATAAGTTTTTTAGAGCAGCTTCTGCCGTTTATATCCGGCTTCATAGATTGCTCATACGGCATTACCCCCGATGATTACCGCCGTATAACTTTGAGGAGCAGCGGCATTGCAAAGGCAGGAAACAGCCGCTCCAACGGATACGGCTTCAACAGGGCATCCTTTAAAACACCGGTCAGAAGGCTTTTTATAGTCGGCGACGATGCCTTTCCTTTTTTTGGTGTTGCCCATACGGCAAAATCGGGCGTAATAACCGCCGAGGAGATAATAAAAAAGATATAAGAGTATCGAGACTATGCCTATATCCGGTCTAAAAGAATTCGAAACGTTTAAGAGTTTGCCGGTTGAAAAAAAACTGCAGTTGTATACCGAATTATTGGAAAATGCAAACGACATAGTATATACCCACGACCTTAATGGAAATTTTACATCCCTCAATAATGCCGCTAAAAGCATCCTTGGCTATACGGAAAACGACGCCGTCGAATTAAATATAAATATCTCCGGCAGATTGCCCGAGATAATCGCGCATCCCGGGCAGATTCAAGGGGAATTTACGAGGGTTGAGGTAATTCTGCCAGCAAAAGGAGAAGAAAACAAAAAAGAATCGGGACACGGATGGACACAGATAAACACAGATAAGGAACAAAAAAAAGATTAAGGAGAATGGAGAAAGAGGGGAAAGGGAGAAAAGAAATATTCTTTAAAAAAAATCTTATTTTCTTCTCCCATTTCTCCCTGTTCTCCCTTCTCCTTAACGGTTTTTATAATTTTTTTATATGAAGCCGAGAATTCTTGTAATAGACGACGAAGAGGGAATCAGGTTTGTATTCGAAAGCTTCCTCACGGAAGCCGGTTACAAGGTATTTACCGCTAAGAATTACGATGATGCCTTGTCTATAATAAGGGAAGAGGTTTTAGACCTGATTTTTGCGGATGTTTTTTTAGAAGATATGTCCGGGATTGATATTCTTAAAAATATTAAAGAAAGCCGCCAAAATTGTCCTGTAATCATGATTACAGGCTCTCCCAGCGTAGAGACGGCTTCCGATGCCCTCCGTCTTGGCGCATTCGATTATATCCCCAAGCCTATTAAACAGGATGCCATATTGCATGCCGCAAACAGGGCATTAAAGTATAAGGAACTCTTCGATGAAAAAGAAAGATACCGGACGAATCTCGAGGTAATTTTCAGGAGCGTAAAGGATGCGATAATCACCGTGGACGACAGGCTTTCAATAATCGAGATTAATGAGGCGGCGGCAACAATCTGCGGTTTCTCGCGAAAAGATGTTATAGGAAAAAGATTGGGAACTGTTACCACTCGCTGCAACGGTAAATGCCTCGATGCAGTCAAAGAGACTATACGGACAAAGGAATTAGTGGAAGTATCACGCTTCTGGTGCCAATACAAAGAACGGCCTCCGCAGGTTGTATCGCTGACGGCTTATCCTTTGAAGGATATATTTTCGGGGGCAATTTTGATGGTAAAAGACGAAACAAGGCTTGCCGTTCTCGAAAGCGAATTAAAAGAGAGACGGGAGTTTCACAACATAATAGGCATGAGCGAAAATATGCAGAAGCTCTACTCCCTGATCGAATCCCTCTGCGATGTCCAGACAACGGTATTAATCACGGGAGAGAGCGGAACAGGCAAGGAGATGGCGGCGGAGGCGCTGCATTACATGGGAGTCCGCAGCAGCAAACCGTTAGTAAAGGTGAACTGCTCCGTATTATCGGAGGAATTGCTCGAAAGCGAGCTGTTCGGCCATGTAAAAGGCGCATTTACAGGCGCGGTAAAGGACAGGGCCGGCAGATTTCAGACGGCGGAGGGAGGAACCATATTCCTCGACGAGATAGGGGATATATCGCCCAATATCCAGTTAAAATTGCTGCGGATATTACAGGAGACGAAATTCGAGAGAGTAGGAGATTCTATGCCGATGAAAGTGGATGTTCGTGTAGTAGCGGCAACGAATCAAGAATTAAAAGAGAAGGTCAGGAGCGGCAAATTTCGGGAAGACCTTTACTACCGCTTGAAAGTAATAGAGCTGAACATCCCCCCGTTGCGAAAGAGGAGAGAGGACATACCTCTGCTGACAAACCACTTTATCGAAAAATTTAATAAAAAGCTAAAAAAAGATATAGCGGGAATATCGCCGGATGTTCAGAAAATATTCATGAAATACCCGTGGCATGGAAACATAAGGGAGCTCGAGCATACGATAGAGCATGCCTTTATACTGTGCCGGCATGAAACTATTACAATCGAGCATCTCCCGCAGGAATTAAGGGAATTTACCCATCATATAAATTCTTACGTAAAAGATGAAGGCGATGAATATAAAGCCGTTATCCGGGCGCTGGAAAAGACAGGATGGAACAAGGCAAAGGCTGCAAGACTGCTCGGCATGAACCGGCGGACTATTTATAGAAAGATAGAAAAATATAAAATACCGAACCTCTCCCTCTCCTCCTAAGACAGCCCTATAATTTTAAAATTCGCATGTCATCGTTTTTTTTGATATATTATCCCAGATTATGCACGGACGATTTATATAAGACCTTATGTCCCTGTAGCGACTGTCACCGGTGGATTATAAA
>CAYMMR010000135.1:0-5259 GCA_964391545.1 uncultured Nitrospinota bacterium
CATTCTTAGTCCAGCTAATTTCTCGCACCATTGGTGCGACTTTTTCATAATGTCTTATATTCGGCAGCTACTATTGCTGACATTTAATTTCCTTCCCTCCACTCAACGCGTCATAAATAATCGCAATATGTCCCCAGGGTATTTCTCTAACAAGCTGTAAGAGATTTGGGAATTCCCTGTATTCAAGATACATTTGACGCATAAACCATAGATTGGGTGCAGAAAACCCTGTGATTCATGAGAACTCCTCTCGCAGTCCGCGCGCCAATCTTTCAACAACGGATTTTCCCCAACCTTCCAGTTCCTGCCTCTCTGCAATCTCCCTGCCGATATTCCAATAAAGATTTATCAGTTCTTTGTTTACCGCATGATAAGACCCGATGCGGCTTTCATGGATTCGCTGCTTGATTGCATGCAGGAAGGATTTGTAGCCTTTTGGAAGAAGAGAGGTTTTTGTTTTATCGGTCATTTTTTCTCCTCCACAATCGCAATATCCCTCCGGCATGAGGAAAGGCAAGAGAATTGCTTGATTTGGGCTTCTTGGGCATTGCAAACAAAGCGTCTGCTTCAGATTGAGTGAGCATGATTTTTTCCCTTCTCCCCACACCACGGCAATAACCTTTTCAATTATATCCCTGCAATCTTTTAGCAGGGGCGGTTTTGTGGTTTCTGCCGCAAAAGCCGCACACTACTTAATAGTGTCTACCCTGGCAGTTTTCGTTCAGTCTTTTTTTCCTGCCTTTTTTATTATAATTGCCCCCTTTGCCATTTTTTGCAATCTTTCTCTTTGAGAGGAAACCCTTCGCGCATACTGTATCTCAAAATATCAGAACAAGTTCCGAGAAAATATTCCAAAGAGCCGCAGAATAGCGGGTGCCGATTGTTATCCACCACAATAATGACTGCGTCGGACAGAATCCAATAGTCAAATTTTACAGCAAGAAAATTAGTGTTAGCAGTATTCTTGATAGCATTAAAAAACTCACTAATTTTGTGTATTTTGTCATCTTCATTGGGAGTTGCAATGTAGGAAGAATAGCCTATGATATCAAAATAAGCAACGAGCGTGTCCTTGTAATAGACAATTACACCCTTCTTTGTCAAATAATCTATGACACCACTATATAGATTGCCATTGAACTTACATTGGATGTCGTCAAGCTCTTTGTGTGTAACTTGTAAAATACCTTCTTTTCTATTCTTGATGGTCTCATCCAATCGCCCTGCCGAAGAATTAATGCTTACACTCTCAACCTGACTAAATTTCTTGAATTCTTTCCTCCATACTGTATATTCTGTCCCCATGTTAATCTCCCCGCACCTCTGCAATAATCTTTTCAATCCGCCTTTCTGCCTCTTGCCGCAAGGGCAGAATGGTTTTTAATATCTGCCCCATAGGTTGACACAATTGCAGAGAAAGAGCCTTGCCCCTTTCTCCGTCTTCCAATATTGCAACAGCCCTCTTGTCGCAGTAAAATGTCACAGCATGTCACAGTAACTTGTCACAGCAAGACATAGCGCCTTGTTGGGTCTGTTTTGCTCTTAGCTACTGCTTTAATGATACCTCTCTCTATCATATCTTCTAAATCTCTTTGAGCGGTACGGCGTATACAGGAAACCACAGCCTGATATTCACCCACGGAAATCGCTCCTGTTCTTAACAGATATTTAATCGCCTTTTCCTGCCTGACATTCAAGCCCAATCGCTTAATCTTTTGCAACGTCGTATCTTGTTTTATTATTTGCTCGCCCTTTTCCTTTATCTCCTTCATCTGCAGCCGCAAACCTGTTATGAAATATTCAAGCCAACCGGTCATATCCATAGCGTTGTTTCTGACTGATTGAATGGCTTTATAGTAAGCCGTCCTATCTTTGTCATAATACTCAGAGATGGTAAATAGCCGTTTGAAGTCGTAGCCTGTTTTGTAAAGAATCAGCGTGGATAAAAGCCGTGCTGTTCTCCCATTGCCATCTATAAACGGATGGATATGAACGAACTGAAATTGAGCTATTCCTGCGATAAGAACAGGCGACAGGTCTTCGGCTTTATTGAGCCAATCCACAAACTCCCGCATGAGATGCGGCACTTCAAGCGGCGCAGGCGGAGTATAAATAATCTCGCGAGTCGGAGAATTGACTACATAGTTTTGAATTTTGCGATAATTACCGGGGTTTGCCTTATCGCCGCGAACACCTTTTACCGTAACTTTATGAAGCTCTCTGATAATTCCTTCCGTAATAGGGTCTTCCCTTCCAAGATATTTTGAGATAAAATCCATCGCCTTTTTATAATTCAAAAGCTCCTTTTCATCATCACGATTAATGCCCTTAATCTTTTTGCCCTCAAGAATGTTTTGCGCCTGCTCAAGACTCAAGGCAGTGCCTTCAATATGCGTTGAATGATGCGATTCAAGGATAAGCGCCTTTTTCTGCATGTCGGCAATCCAGTCGTCCTTGAGTTTAACTGCATCAAGAAAACCGCGAACGCGCTCTATTTCGACAAGCGCTTTGTTGATTTTAGGCGTTATCATGAACCTTGGTTTAAATGGCATTTTTAACCTCTCTACGATCCCCTTCCCGCACCGCCTGCCGCAAGGGCAGAATGGTTTTTGATGTCTGCCGCATATATTGACACAATCGCATACAAAGAGAACCGTCCCGGTTATCCGTTAGGGGCAGGCTCTGCGGCTACCAGTTGTTGAACTCATTTTACCTCATATATTCCCGCCAAATACTCAAAACTCATGTTTGCCTGAACGGCATTATGCGGAATCAGGACATACTTCCACGGCTTACCGCCATTTTGAGTGGTGAAATTGGTTGCGTGCTTGCAATACTGCAAGGCTGCCTGTGTCTTCTCCTGAACATCGGAAGATTCAATATCGCCCTCTTTTTTGGTTTCTACCATATAAATCATATCCGCTGTCTCCACAACAAAATCAGGGCTGTAACGCTTTGAGTTATGCTTCCAGTAGACATGAAACTGGTTTTGCGCCGGTCTCAGCCATTTTAAGACTGCTTTGCCATTCTCTAAAATTATCGCAAAATCCTTTTCTGTCTTTGAATCAAACTTATATAGGTTATGACAGGTTTTTCTGAAACCGCTGAACACCTTGCTTGGAATGGCGCTGGTTGGACTGATAGTATCAGTGAAATGATGGATGCTGTCCTTTGTATATTTTGAGAAATTATGCTCCTCAATCTTTGTGAAAGGTTTTACAATCGGCTTTTCAAAGCCAGGCGTTTTGCAATAGAAATGCTCCATCATCTGGAAATGAATATATCCGCTAATCTCCTTCTTGTGGTATTGAACCACATTCATTAAATCGTCTTCATTAAGATATGACTTGAACTTTTCTACTGCCTGCCCTGACAGTTCAAACAATAAATCCGCCTGCTCATCGTAATCTACTTCAGGGTAATTAATGAGTTCATTAACAATAATCCTTTCAGGCATATCAAAAACAATCCTGCCCTTGCCTATAACAATGTCAATGCTGTTTTCCTGCTCTCTTAGTTTTTTGACAAGAATTTCTTCTGAAACAGGCTTATAATTCAAGTTTTTAGTGTCAAGGTCAAAATCTTTAAAACCTGATTTTACTTCATTGGACTGCTGTATACTGATCCTCGGAATTTCTATAATGTTAGCGGTAAACTCATTAACAACCGTCTCATAAGCCGCTTCTGCCTCACGAATCATATCCTCTGCAAAGAGCGCCTGTTGCGGTTCGCTGGCAATCTTCTCTTTAATTTTTTCAACAGCTATTTGTTTAATCTCGTCTTTCTTTAATTCATTTATATTGACCACTTTGTTATTCAACTCAGGCAATGTAGAAAGAATTATCTTATGGACTTCAAGGCTTATTTGCGCCTTTTGCTTTTCTTTAGGCTCAACAATTGCATCAATTGCTTTCTGCTGCTCCTCAATTTTTTTCTCAACAATTGAAACAGCCGTGATAACCTCTTTAGGCTGGTTTAACTCCTCTTCATTTATGGTGATAATATTTTCTTTTCTGATTATAGAATCCGGTTTGTTCGCCTCATCAATGATTTCCTGAAACTTATCATGCGCCACAATCGTGAGTTTATCCGCCTTATCGTTCCCTGTCCGTTTTCCATACGGCAGCCGCAGCCCCCTGCCAATGGTCTGCTCCCGTAATGTAGTAGAGGCTGCTGTCCTCAATGGAATTATGGTATAGAGGTTTGTAACATCCCACCCCTCTTTGAGCATATTCACATGAATGACTATCTCAATTTTATTGTCAGGATTTTCCAATGAAAGCAATTGAGCGATATTCTCATCCTTCTCCTCTCCGCTCTGGTTTGAATGGATTTCCATTACCTTATCGGCATATCTGCCTTCAAAAAATGTATTTGATATAATAAGTTCTCTTAACCTGCGGGCATGCTCTGTGTCTTTGGCAACGACCAGCACAAACGGTTTAACGAGAGGCGCCTTGTTATCCCTTGCAAATATGTCCAAAGCAACCTTTGTATCCTCATGGATGCGGATGCCATCTTCAAGTTTTATCCTGTCTAAATCATCAAGATTATATTTAGAAGGGTCAAAATCCTTGCGTGTTGCAACAGCAGGCTCTTTAACAAAACCATCCTGAATGGCCTTTGATAGAGAATATTCATACACAACATTCTTGAATTTTATTGCCCCTCCGCTCCGTTCAACCTGCGGCGTTGCCGTCAGCTCCAGACCTAAAATGGGGTTCAACTCATTGATGACTTCCATGCCCCTGTCAGCGCGGTAGTGATGGGATTCGTCCATAAGCAGAACAAGGTCATCGAGATTGGAGAGATAGTTAAAGTATGACTCGCCAAGATACTCCGAAAGCCTTTTAATGCGGGGCAGTTTGCCGCCCCGCACCTCTGCGTTAATCTTTGAAATATTAAAAACATTAATCCTTATCTCCTGCTCTTTATAAAGATTGCCGATGGAATTATAATTGTCTCCGGTGACGATAACAGGATTATTATGGACAAACTCGCCGATGCCATGAAATACATATTTTGGATGAGTAGTTTTTGAAAAATCCTCAATGAGTTTATTGTAGATGGTCAGATTAGGGGCAAGGACAAAAAAGTTTCTGATTCCTTTTGACAGATACAGATAAGAAACAAATGCGCCCATTAATCGGGTTTTCCCGACACCTGTTGCCAAAGCAAAACAGATTGAAGGGAAGCTTCTTTCAAAGTCCGTGCAGGTAGGGTAAGCGCTTTTGACTATTTCAATCTGCTCTTTTAGAA
>CAYMMR010000135.1:5269-7707 GCA_964391545.1 uncultured Nitrospinota bacterium
TCCCCTCATGAGAGGGGTTAGGTGTGTGCTTCGTTAAGGTTAATTTATCAGCCAGCTCCACCAATATATTCAGACTCTCAGCCTGCGGAGGCCGAAGACTTAAACGGTTTTTTATGGAATTGGCTATGCGGTTCATTTAGTCATTACCCTCATTATTACCCTCTTTTAGAGGTATTACCTTTTCTCTTCCATAATGCACCCGGTCCACGCCCGATACATTCAACCTCGCCGGCTTTCTGCATATTTTTAA
Source organism: uncultured Nitrospinota bacterium (assembly GCA_964391545.1). Taxonomy (GTDB): domain Bacteria; phylum Nitrospinota; class Nitrospinia; order UBA9942; family UBA9942; genus JACQEW01. The sequence continues at coordinate 5,520 of CAYMMR010000135.1, forward strand.
GCACAGTTCGTATCATATCCCTACTGACAGCAGGACATTTCTTCTCTATATCCGCAACAGTAAAGTCCCTGTCAACAGAAAAAACAGCGTGATGCACCATTTCTGTTTTAGAACCACGCGGACTTACTGTAGCGCCGGCTCTCTCTTCAAATTCCTTATATGCCATTTTAAGAATAAAAAACACAAAATTCAGGTATGGCCATGGATCATGTTTGCCTTCATGCCAGCCTTTGGAACTTTCCTCAAGGGTTTCATAATACCGCTGCTTATTTTCTTCTATAATTCGCTCAAGACTGATATATCGGCCAACCTCATACCCAAGATGATAACACTGCAAAAGCATAAGCAAACGAGACACCCTTCCGTTTCCGTCACGGAAAGGATGCACACATAAAAAATCCAGATTAAATGCTGCCATCGCCATTAAAGGATGTGTCCATCGTTCTTTAATGCACTCCTGCCACGCCTTTATCAGCAGCTTCATATATCGCGGGGTTTCACTCGCAGTAACCGTTTTAAAGCGGATACGCTCCCTCCCATTTGGATACCGCTCTATAATGTCGCTGTCTCTGCCTTTATACTCCCCTGCATCGCCTATGCCGCCCCGCGCTAACCGATGAAGTTCGCGAATAGTGTTTTCTGATACCGCAAGGGCATTGGACTTTGTATGAAGCAGTTCAAGCGCCTTGCGATAACCGCGCACCTCTTCTTCATCCCTGTCCCGTAAATGCGCTCTGCCAAATACCACTTCCTTTACCCTTGCAGGGTCAACATTAACGCCTTCAATCCTGTTGGAGGACACCGCGCTCTCAATGATGGCATGTTCTTTCAGCGCCTTCAGCTTCTGAGGCGCCTGCCGCTCATAAAGTTTCTGCTTTCCAAGATACTCTCCAAGATCAGCAAGATGCCACGCTGTAATCTGCGGAATAGATTGCTCTGCCGGTTCAAAGAAAAGAAGCGTCTTCATAATTCGTCATCCTCGCCAAATAAAGGCAATTTCTGTGCTGACCGTTTTAATTTCTTTAACGCAGTCTTTGTTTCAGGATGCGGCTCTTGTTCCTCTTCATTCCCCTCTTGAGAGGGGTCAGGGGTGTGTGGCATATTCACAATATTCAAACTGTAATCCTCTTTACCAAATTCACATCTTCCTAAAAGCATGTTAGGTATCTTCTTAACTGTAATATTGGGATAACGGTCTTTACAGGCTTTTGAAAAAGACTTGCAGCAAATTAAAAGGCTTTCATCAGCCTGCATTTCATCGTGTATCTTGTCCAGAAACTCTACAGTGATAAAATTTGTGGTAGTAAAGATATAATCCTTCTCAGTAGACTTCCCCTGCTTCCAGTAAACAGCCTCATCCGGGCTGTATTTAAAGCCCTCATGCTTTGCCATAGCAGCAGCAAGCATGTTGGCATTATACCGCTCGTCAATAATCCAGTTGCCGTATTTATCCTCTTTCAACAGGCTCGGAGCAAGATAGTAATATTTAAATCCGCCTCCGCCCTGCCAGTTTACGGACTTTGAGATACCGCCCTCATCCGTGCCGTCAACAACCTTTTTTAATCTCGGCAGGCAGTGCGTATGGCAATGCTCGCCAAGCTCAATCCCAATCCATCTGCGCCCCATCTTATGCGCAACAGCAGCAGTTGTGCCAGAGCCGAGGAAGGAGTCAAGAACCCAATCGCCGGGGTTAGTGGCTAATTGTAGGACTCTCCTTACTAACATTTCTGGTTTTTTACTATTCTTAAATTGGACTCCACCTTCATTTGCAATTCCTGCAAAATTTATATCATCCCAAAAGTCTGTTAGCAATTCTGTTGGTGTTAATATTCCGTCTATTTCTCTTAGTTTCTCCTTATAAAAAGATAACGATCCGCCATTATATATAAAAATCGGATTATAATTTTCTCGCTCAATAATAAAAACTTTGTTCAGATTTTCTTTTGATTTATCCATCATACTTTTAATAGTTTGTGAGGGCTTATGTGGGTCACGAACTGATACAACATAATCTTTTAACTCAAGTGCTAAATCACCAAGGAAGCTATCTCTAATAACCTTCCAATTAGAACCCCATGCTTTTTTTTGCGTCCTTCCAATCTTTAAAACTGTATTTTTTATAGAGTAAATTGGTTAACCTTGCCAGTTTCCATCTTTCAGGCTTGTCTTGAGGGTTAGTTATATATAA
>CAYMMR010000136.1:0-7658 GCA_964391545.1 uncultured Nitrospinota bacterium
ATAAAACAGCTAAGAGAAGATAATGCAGAGGCTATAAAACAGCTAAGAGAAGATATTCGTTGGATGTTTGGTACCCTTGTTACTATTGCTGTTGTGGTGCTTGGTTTTATGCTTCGCATGCAGTGGCAGATGCACAGGAGGCAAACACAGATGGAGACAACCCTTGAAACGCAGAAGGACGAGCTCTCATTTTTCAAAAACCTCATCGAAAAACTCCTTCCTCCAAGAGGTGTGTTGTAATCTTATCCCTCCCTATATGTCTTCTCAATCAGAATAGCAGTAGATTCATCAGTGTTTGGGGTCACCCATTAAAAGTCACCGTGTCTCGAAATATCACTTTTTGTAATGATTGGCTGAGTTAAAAAAAGGGACAGGCTGCTTTATAGTATTATAGCTCATAGATCATAGTAAGTTGTAGCAACATAACAGGGCTAAAGCCCTGTTGCTACAGACCTGTTAAATTAAAACAGGTTTAAAAACCTGTTGTTACAAATACTATACAACCCCCTCAATTCCCCCTTTTCCCTGATAAACTTGCCCCAGAAAGCAGTAATCGGGGGAGCATTCAGGGACAGGGTTAAGGGGGACTGTATGCTGCCATGATTTGGTAAACTTGATTGGATTTCGGGGGCGATATTTGCCTTGACCTATTCTTTTTTAAGAAGCCTCTCGATATCAGTCCATACCTTATCCTCAGCCTCATAAAATTTTTCTTCTTCAAATTCTATGGGATGTCTTTTTGCGGGATAAAAGTATATCGCTATGTCAATATCAGATAATTTTGTGGCACTCCCTCTTGCCTGCGAGCCAAATAAAAACGCAAATGCAATGTCTTTACAATCTACGAAGTAATTCCTCAAAACCTTAATGTCATGTCCGGTAAGCGTTTGTATGTCAAATTCACCCTAAACTTGTCATTCTGTGCTTGCCCCCTGATTGAGTCTTTCGGGGGCTTGACTAATCCTTTTTTTCCCTCATTCTCAAAAACGGTTCGAATAAATCAATCGGTATGGGGAATATGGTAGTCGAGGCATTCTCCGATGCTATTTCCCTAAGTGTCTGCAAATATCTTAACTGTAATGCCGAAGGCTGTGTGGCTATTATTGCTGCGGCGTCTGCGAGCTTTTGTGCAGCCTGATATTCACCCTCTGCATTTATTACCTTTGCCCTTCTCTCCCTCTCTGCCTCAGCCTGCTTGGCCATCGCCCTCTGCATCTCCTGGGGCAAATCCACATGCTTCACCTCTACATTTGTAACCTTTATTCCCCAAGGGTCGGTATGTTTATCGAGTATTGACTGGAGGCTTGCATTTATTTTATCTCTGGCGGAGAGAAGCTCATCCATTTCCGCAGCGCCAAGTATGCTCCTCAAGGTTGTCTGTGATAACTGAGAGGTTGCATAGAGATAATCTTCCACTTCAATTACAGCTTTATCGGGATTGATGACCCTGAAATAGACAACTGCATTAACTTTTACCGATACATTATCTTTTGTTATTATATCCTGTGGAGGGACATCCAATGCTATTAACCTCAGACTGACTTTTACCATTTTATCGATGCCAGGCAGAACAATAATCAATCCTGGTCCCTTCGTGCTTAAAAATCTGCCAAGTCTGAAAATTACGCCCCTTTCATACTCTTTTAAGACCTTTATTGACGATAATATTAAAAGGGCTATGACTATTATAAATATTGGAAATGCACCCATATTAACCCCCCATATAAATTTAGGTTAAGGATGAGGTTAAGGTTAAGAAAATTCTCAACCTAAACCTTGACCTTAACCTGTAACTTTAACCCTTCCACCCCTGTTACCACCACTTCGCTCCCGCTTTTTATCTCTTCGCTGCTGTGGGCGTCCCATAATTCACCGTGGATGAACACCTTACCCTCCCCTGGCGAGCCTGTCGAACCCATTATATCGGATTCCGCAATCCCCGCTTCTCCAATCAAACCCTCCTTTCCTGTTGTAGGTTTTTTCCTCTGCGCCTTTATGCCTGCCCCTACTAAAAATATAAAAAATGCAGCAGTGGCAGCGGCAGCCGGAAGAATCACATAGAATGATATTTTCATATATGGTGCAGGGGACTCGATGAGCATTATTGACCCAAGCACAAGGGATACAATTCCACCCAGAGTAAGGGCGCCGTAACTCGTTACCTTTATTTCAAGAATAAATAGAATAATACTTAATAAAATAAGCAACAACCCTGCATAATTTACAGGGAGTGCCTGCAAAGAATAGAATGCCAAAATGAGGGAAATAGCGCCTACTATCCCCGGCAATATTGCTCCGGGATTCGAGAGCTCAAAAAATAAGCCATAGAATCCAAGAAGCATAAGCATATAGGCAATATTCGGATTCGAAAGGGCATCGAGAATCTTTTGCCGTAAGGTCATTTCAATGTGCTTTAATTTAATGCCCTCTGTATTAATAGTCTTGCTCCCGCTTGCAACCTCCACCTTCCTGCCGTTTATCTCTTTTAAGAGCAAATCAATGTTTTCTGCTACGATGTCAATTACATTTTCTTTCTTCGCCTCATCCTCGGATATCGAGACACTCTTCCTTACCGCCTTCTCTGCCCATACTTCATTCCTACCCCTCTTTTTCGCGAGGGATATGATATACGCAGCAGCATCGTTCTCAACCTTCTTGGACATCTCCCTGTCCATTTTCCCGCCCATACTTACAGGATGGGCTGCACCTATGTTTGTCCCGTGAGCCATTGCCGCTACATGGGCTGCGATGGTTATAAATGCGCCGGCAGAGGCAGCCCTCGAGCCGCTGGGCGATACATAGACGGCTACAGGGACATTCGAAGCCATCATCTCCTTTATTATCAGCCGCATGGATGTATCGAGTCCGCCGGGTGTATCGAGCTGTATAATAAGAATTTCGGCATTTGCGGTGGACGCCTCTTTTATACCGTTGATAATGTATTCGGCGGATACAGGATTTATAACCCCGTCCACCTTTAGGACAATGGCGTGCCTGTCTTCTCCTGAAACAAGCCCGGAGTTAGAGGAGAGGGGAAAAAATATAAGGGATAAAAGTATTATTAAATGCCTTATTTTTGTTTTCATAAGCTGTTTATTGAATGCTATTAAACTTGTCTTTCTGACTATAATCTAATACAATAAAACACCCGAAGTCAAGGGAGAATAAAACAGAAAGAGGCAAAGGACAAATTGGAGGAGATATGAAAAAGGCGCTTATTACAGGTATTACAGGTCAGGATGGCTCGTATCTGGCAGAGTTTTTATTGGAGAAAGGTTATAAAGTTGCGGGTATGGTAAGAAGGTCTTCTACCGAGAGTTTTGAAAGGATAGACCATATAAAGTATAGAATCGAGTTAAAACAGGCAGACCTCCTTGACCAATTATCCATAATAGACGCTATAAAGGAGTTCGAGCCGGATGAGATATATAACCTTGCTGCCCAATCTTTTGTCCCTACCTCGTGGACCCAGCCGATACTTACGGGAGAATTTACCGCGCTCGGGGTTACGAGGATGCTCGAGGCAATAAGGCATATAAACAAAAATATTAAATTCTATCAGGCAAGCAGCAGCGAGATGTTCGGAAAGGTTCAGCAGATACCGCAGAGTGAGAAGACCCCTTTTTATCCAAGAAGCCCTTATGGAGTTGCAAAGGTCTATGGACACTGGATAACCGTAAACTATAGGGAAAGCTATAATATATTTGCCTGCTCCGGCATACTTTTCAATCATGAATCCCCCCGGCGCGGCAGGGAATTTGTTACAAGAAAGGTAACGGAGGGCGCAGCAAAGATAAAGCTGGGGCTGGCAAAGGAACTCAGACTTGGCAATCTCGATGCAAAAAGAGACTGGGGATATGCAAAGGATTATATTCGGGCGATGTGGCTCATGCTGCAGCAGAAAGAGCCTTCGGATTATGTAATTGCTACGGGTAAAGAGCATTCTGTAGAGGAATTGGTAAATATTGCCTTTGGACATCTGGGGCTTAAGTGGAAGGATTATGTTGTGATAGACCCTGCACTTTTGCGTCCTGCAGAAGTAGACCATCTCGTCGGCGATTGCTCTAAGGCAAAGAAAGAGCTTGGCTGGGAGCCTCATGTATCGTTTAACGAGTTGATAGAGATGATGGTAGAGGCGGATATGGAAAGGCTAAAAGGTGAAGAGGCAAAAAGGTAAAAAGCCTTTTAACCTCTTAACCTTTTGCCCTTTTGACCTTTCAATTTATGCGTGCTTTCATTACAGGTATTACCGGCTTTGTCGGCTCTCATCTATCGGAGTTTTTAATTAAAAAGGGATTTGAGGTATTCGGAACTACATCTTCCGGCAAGGCATTGCCTTCGGAAAAGGTAAAAATTTTTAATTGCGATATAAGGGATGCTGCAGGCATAAAAAATATAATATTCGATATTAAACCCCATCGGATATATCATTTATCGGGCATATCTTTTCCCCCCGACTCTTTTAAGAATCCGAGGATGACCTTCGATATAAATTTTTACGGGACAATGAATATTATAGAAGCTGTAAGAGAATCGGGCTTGGATTTTCATATATTGTTTGTAGGCTCTTCGGATGAATACGGCGTTGTAGCCGGCAGGCATATACCTATCGGCGAAGAATGCCCTTTGAATCCTTTAAGCCCCTATGCGGCAAGCAAGGCAGCGGCAGACCTTTTGTCCTATTCCTGCTTTAAGACCTATGGTGTGAACATAGTCAGGGTAAGGCCCTTTAACCATACGGGACCGGGACAGAGATATGATTTCGTTTGCTCCGATTTTGCAAAACAGGTTGCAGAGGTCGAGAGAGGAATCAGAGAACCTGTTATTTATACAGGCAATCTCGATGTAGAGAGGGATTTCAGCGATGTGAGGGATATAGTATCCGCATACTATCTTGCCCTTGAAAAAGGCGTAAGCGGTGATGTATATAATATATGCTCCGAAAGGGCGTATTCCATACGCTGGATTCTCCATACCCTTTTAGAGTTCAAAAAAATATCTGTAGAGATAAAAGAAGACCCTGCTAAGCTGCGCCCCGTAGATATTAAGATATTAAAAGGCGATTGTAGTAAATTTAAGACGACAACCGGCTGGAAACCGGCAATACCCTTTGAAAAGACCCTTCGAGATTTGCTTGACTACTGGAGAGAAAAGACTTCTAATTATTAACGTCAATCGTTAATCCTGCCCGCACCTATCTTTTACCCCTCTCAATCATAAACACTGCTGTCTTTGCAACCTTGATATTATCCTTTTTACATCCCTTTGGGCATAGAATAGGCTTGCCCTCATGGGCTGCCCGGTGAAAAATCTCACTTGTTACAATAAACAGAGTTCCGCATTCTCTGCAAGTTACGGAAGCTGCAAGCTTTTTCCTTCTATCGTCTTTCCGCCTCTCCTGATGTATCCTTTTTTCATTCCCTTGCGCCTTATAACTTTGGTCTATGCGCAATCTTCGGTCGTTTGTTTTTCTCCTGCTTGTCTTTCTCTGTTCAAGCATTTTTTATTATCTCCCTTTCTTGCATGATTCGTCAATCCATGCCAGATAATCGGGCAGACCGGCGATTATCGGAACTGCTATAATCTCCGGAACTTTGTAGCTGTGGTTTTTCTTTACATAATCCATTAGCGGTTTGAAGAGTTCGTGCCTGCTCTTAACAATCATAAGAGCTTCCTTTTCCTCGCAAAGCTTTCCTTCCCAGAAGAATATGGATTTTACAGGCTGGACAATATTAGCGCAGGCTGCAAGCTTCTCCTCTACCAATCCTTTGCCGATCTTTTCGGCTTCTTCGATAGAGCCGGCAGTGATAAATACCATAATAAACTCTGCGTTCTTCACTTCTGCCTCCTTTTCAAGACCATGGCTAACTACTCATAAAAAGTTTTTCTGAGCGACTTTTTATTTTTTATTTTGTTCCATAGTGTAATAATTATAAAACAGAGCAAAAGAAAAAATAACGGAAGCAAAGAAAAGACTTTTTACGAGTTACTTGCTCTTGACTGTCCCTATCAAATCATACTCCATTGCCTTTGTGATTTTAACAGGCACGATGTCTCCTGCCTTCACGTCGCTTTTTTCGATATATACAACTCCGTCAATCTCCGGAGCCTGTGTCTGCATCCTGCCGCTTATCAAAAAGCCGTTATCGTCGGATGCTCCTTCTATAAGAACATCATGAGTTTTTCCAACAAACCTTTTGTTATTTTTCAGAGAAATCTTTCTCTGTTCTCTCATTATAGCATCTCTCCTGATTTTTTTTACATCTTCGGGCAACTGATTCGGCATTTCCGCTGCCTTTGTCCCTTCTTCCTGCGAATAGGTAAAAACACCGGGATGTTCAAACCGCATCTCTTTGACAAAATTTAAGAGATGTTTGAAATGGCTGTCTGTCTCTCCTGGAAAGCCTACAATAAAAGATGTCCTTATTGCAATATCCGGTATTAGTTTTCTTATCTTTTCTATCAAAGCCCTTATCTCCGCTTCCCTTTCCTGACGCATCATACCCTTTAATATCTCGTCATTACTATGCTGCAGGGGCAGGTCTATATATTTACATACCTTCTCCTCATCTTTAATTGCATTTATCAAAACATCATTTAAGAATGTAGGGTAGCAGTATAAAAGCCGTATCCATCTAATGCCGTTGATTTTAACCAATCTTTTAAGCAGTTCCGATAATCCGTTCCTCAATCCTATGTCTGCGCCAAACATCGTAGTGTCCTGAGATATGAGATTTATCTCCTTTACACCTTTATCTGCAAGTATTTCCGCCTCTCTCACAATCGAATCTATATTTCTGCTCTTAAAGGGTCCCCTTATCTTTGGAATAATACAAAACGAACATCGGTTTGAGCACCCTTCGGCAATTTTTACATAAGCTGTATATTTTGGAGTGGTTAAAATTCGGGGGATATTTTCTGTAAGGTCGAATACAGGCTCTCTAACCAATACCCCCCCCTTTATTAAAGGAGGGATGGGGGAGTTATCGGATTCTATTATCTCCGCTATGCCCTTAAAATCGCCTGCGCCTACGAGATAATCAATTTCCGGTATCTCCTTGAGAATTTCATCCTTATATCTCTGGGACAGGCATCCCATGACAATCAGCTTCTTACATTTGCCGCTCTTTTTATATTCCGCCATCTCGAGTATGGTGTCTATCGATTCCTCCTTAGCCGAATCAATAAAGCCGCATGTATTAACCACTATTACCTCAGCATCAGCCTCATCGGATGTGATAGAATATCCTTTACTTGCCAGATTTCCTATAACAATCTCGCCGTCAACCGTATTTTTAGGGCAGCCGAGGCTCACCAGTCCGATTTTTTTTAAAGATTTACTCATAATTGCCTTAGACCTTTATTTATAATATAAAAAATTAGAAAACATTTTTTGACACTGATGGACACTGATTTAATTATGATTATTTTTGTTTTTTTATTTGTGTGAATCATAATTTATCTGCGTTCATCTGCGTCGAAATTTTTTCCTTTTATTCTTTAAAAATTATATCACAATTTAAAGGAATCGCATCATTTAAGAATAAACTTGAATAAACTTGACAGGATAATGGGTGGGAAGCTCGCCGAAATCTACTAAATCTTTGATTAATAAAAAAATCTTGACATTAAGAAAATAAGGGATTATATTTATAAAT
>CAYMMR010000137.1:0-7614 GCA_964391545.1 uncultured Nitrospinota bacterium
GTGTTAAGTGTTAAGTGTTAAGTGTTAAGTGTTAAGTGTTAAGTGTTAAGTGTTATTTTCTCAACACTCAACACTTAACACTATTTTGGTGGAGGTGGCGGGAATCGAACCCGCGTCCGAAAATGCTTAAACTAAAGCATCCTACATGCTTATCCTCTGATTTAAGGTCTCGCTGCTCTCGTCTCCCGGAGGCAGGATACTCGAACAGCCAGCCTGACTAAGTCTCGCCGCACACCCGCAGGCGTGATGTGAAGCCAGCCTGTATTTATAACATCCTTCCCCATCCTACAGACAAAGACAGAGAGGATGCCGGCTGTTAATTAAGCAGCCAGTGCATATTCATAAGTGTTTGCACTTATGAGCTTCCACCGGGATTTACGAGGTCAATGGATCCCTCGGCATGCAGCTTTAGTCTCGCTATTCCCGTCGAGACCGGTTCACCCCCCTGTTTATTAAGGAAATTATAAAATCTTTTGCCACAGATTTTCACAGATAGAATAAAAGTGTCAGAGTATCAAAGTATCAAAGCGTCAGAGTTAAAAAAACTTTGATACTATGACACTTTGACTCTTTGATACTTTATTAAGTCTGTGTCCGTCTGTGTCCAATTAGACGATACTGAAAAATGACTTTTTTGAACGACTTTTTAGTTTTTCTTTTGTTCCATAGTGTGATAATTCAAATAAATAAAACACGACCCATCATCGATGGGTGCCCAGAAAGTAACGGAAGTGAAAAAAATGTCATTTTTCAGTGTGAACTAATTAATCTTGATTTTTATTATATACTCTTTAGCAGGAATAATCAATTGAAGTTTTAACCTTTAGACTCTATAATTATTTTATGAGGCTCTCCGAATTCGATTATTATCTGCCGAAGGAATTAATCGCACAATATCCTGCCGGGGAAAGAGACAATTCAAGGCTTTTAGTCCTCGATAGAAAGAGCGGTAAAATCGAGCATACTATATTTAAAAATATACTTAAATTTCTTTCCCCTTCCGATGTTTTAGTCCTGAACGATACTGCCGTATTTCCGGCAAGATTAACCGGCAGAAAGAAAAAGACAGGCGGCAAGGTAGAGATATTTTTATTGAGAGAGATTTCTAAAGGAAGATGGAAAATAATTCCGCAATCCGCAATCCACAATCCGCAATCCATAGATGTGGTATTCGGCAATGGCGATATGGAGTGTAAGGTGTCCGGGAATGAAGCTATATTTAGCTGCAATGGCAATATTTACGATATGTTGGAAAAATATGGCCAAGTTCCCCTTCCGCCATATATAAAAAGGGGCAAGGGTATAGGGGCAAGGGGCAAGGATAAAGAAAGATACCAGACGGTTTATGCAGAGAGCAGGGGTGCAGTGGCTGCCCCGACAGCAGGATTACATTTTACAGAGGAGCTGCTTTCCGACATCGAAAAAAAAGGGGTGGAGATTGCAAAAATAACGCTTCATGTAGGTTACGGGACATTCAAACCTGTGAAATCGGAAAATATCGAAGACCACAAAATTGACCCCGAATACTATGAGATAAAAGAATCGGAGGCAGACAAGATTAACAATGCAGTTAAGTCAGGCAGGCGAATTATAGCCGTAGGGACAACTACAGTCAGGACTCTGGAATCCGCCATTAAGTCCCCCTTAACAAAGGGGGATTTAGGGGGTTGTTCAACTCATTCCCGTGATGTAACCCGGGAACGAGTGGGGATTACAGCCCAATGCCGTTATACAGACATCTTCATTTATAACGGCTTCGATTTTAAAATTACCAACGCCCTGCTGACCAATTTCCACCTGCCAAAATCATCCTTACTCATGCTCGTAAGCGCCTTTGCAGGAAAGGATATAATATTGAATGCCTATAACGAGGCTATACAAAAGGGCTATAGATTCTACAGTTACGGCGATGCATTGCTGATTTTATAAAGAGAAACAAAAAAATTAAGGAGAAAAGGGGAAATGGGAGAAAGGGAGAATACCTGTCTGCATGCAACGCACAGGCAGGTAAGTCTTTTTTAAAAAATAATTTTAAATATTTTTCCTCCATTTCTCCTCCCCTCCCCATTTCTCCTTGTTTTTTATAATTTTATACATAGGTTTTATGGAAATCATTTCATTCAGCCCTAAAGATACTCAAAGAATTGGAGCCGCTATCGGGAAACTGCTAACAGCAGGCGACATTTTATGCCTTTACGGAGACCTCGGCTCGGGAAAGACCTGTCTTGCACAGGGCATCATAAAAGGGCTGGATGTGGCTTCGGATAAGTATTTGAGAAGCCCCACCTTTACCCTTATAAATCAATATAAAGGGAGGGTGCCTGTCTGCCACTTAGACCTGTATCGTATGAATAATATCGAGGAGATTGAAAATATAGGCATAGAAGACCACTTTTCCGGAGATGAAGTTGTGATAATAGAATGGGCGGAAAAGCTCGAAAGACTCCTGCCCGAAAGAAGAATTGATATAAATATCGAAACTACCGATATTAACGCAAGAAGATTTATAATTTCATGTCCTGATAAGCGATTTGATTTTTTAGCTTAGCATCCATGCGCCTTCGTTTTTCCTTTACAACTTTTTATTATTATGGCACAATACTTGCGTATAGCAAATTTCGGGCGAGATTTGCCCCCCCTCACACCTATCCATGCAAGAGTTAAACCGTTATTGATGGGCATCGGTAGGCGTAGGAATAAGTGTGTGGGTGAACCCCTCGATGGTAAATAAGACAAGTGAAAAGCATCAAAGGTCTAAGATTGTTTTTGATTGTGCTTGCGCTGCTCGTAACTTCGATTGCGGCGTTTTATTTATTATTAAATAAGTCGAGGGATGGAGATTACACGCCGATAGAAATAGCAAAAAAGGGCATTGACCTCATTATGAAGCGGGTCCGTCTGGTGGAAAAGAAGGGCGGGCATAAGGAGTGGGAACTGGTGGCAAAAAGGGCGGAATTCGATAAAGTTGAAAACAAGATAAATCTCGAGGATATAAAGGCAACCTTTTATCCAGTAGACAGGAAGCCTATCACGATAATCTCTAAAAAAGGAATAGTAAATAATGAAAATAAGGACATAAAGTTAAGCGGAGACATTTTTATAAAATCCGATGAGGGATATAATCTTAATACGGAAAGCCTGTTGTGGGTAGCCTCGAAAAGGATGTTGGAAACGGACGATTTTGTAAAGATAACGGGAGAACATTTTAAAATCACGGGGAACGGTCTTATATCGAATATAGACTCGCAGGATATAAAGATAAAAAGCAGGGTAGAGGCGGTATATTATTAAATTCAGGAGGCAAGAGGCAAGATGCAGGAGGCAAGAGGCAAGATGCAGGAGGCAAGAGGCAAGATGCAAGGGGCAAGATTTTTTCTTGCTTCTTTTTTCTTGCTTCTTGCTTCTGGCTTCTTGCTTCTATATTCTTCTGGTTCCCATGCCGAAAATCAAAATGAAAAGACCCCGATTAAAATAACATCCACCAGGATGGAGACATATAATGAAAAAAACATCGTATCCTTCCTCGAGAATGTAATCGCAGTAAAAGGGGATATGACCATATATTCCGACAGGCTCGATGTATACAGCGATAAGGGACAAAAAAAACTAATCAAGATAATTGCGGAAGGAAATGTTAGAATAGAAAAAGGGGGTAAGACGGCTACGGGGTCGAGGGCTGAATATTATGAAGACGAGCAGAAGCTGATTTTAAAGGGAAATCCCCAGCTAAAGGAAAAAGATAACTTGATAGAGGGCAGCGAGATAATTTATTACATAAAAGATGAAAATATACTGGTTCGGAGTGATGAGAGAAAGAAGGTGGAAGTGACGCTTTTTCCAGAAGAAAAAAAGACAGAAGGGCAATAAAAGTGTCAGAGAGTCAGAGTATCAAAGAGTCATAGTAAAAAACTTTGACACTTTGACACTTTGACGCCTTGACGCTTTGACTAACAATGCAGGTACTGAAGACAATAGAGCTTTTAAAGACATTCAAGGGGAGGAAGGTAGTAAATAAGGTAGATATAGAAATTAGAGAAGGCGAGGTTGTAGGGCTGTTGGGTCCGAATGGTGCGGGAAAGACAACGACATTTTACATGGTCGTTGGTTTGACGAGGCCGGAGAGCGGAAAGGTATTTTTAAGCGAGAGAGAGATCACCTCGCTCCCAATGTATCAAAGGGCAAGGCTGGGGATAGGTTATCTGCCTCAAGAGTCGTCGGTATTCCGGAAGCTGACTGTGGAAGAGAATATTCTGGCGATTCTGGAAACCATATCCCTGACAAGTAGGGAGAGAAAAAAAAGGGCTGAGATGCTTATGGAGGAGTTGAATATACTCCATGTTAAGGATACAAAGGCATATGCCCTTTCCGGCGGCGAGAGGAGGAGGGTGGAGATATGCAGAACCCTCTGCACTTCCCCGTTTTTTATCCTCCTGGACGAACCGTTTGCGGGCATAGACCCTATTGCTGTAATCGATATACAAAATATAATATTGCAGCTTAAGAAAAAAAAGGGTATCGGCATATTGATAACCGACCACAATGTAAAGGAGACGCTGGAGATTACGGACAGGGCGTATATCATAAACGAAGGAGAGATTATTGACAGCGGAAGTCCCGTCGAAATAGCAAAAAGCGAAAAGGCAAGAAAATTTTATCTCGGAGAGAATTTTACTTTATAAACACAGATTACACAGATTTTAGAATATGATTACACAGATTAAAACATAATCGGTGTAATCCGCCTTTTAATCTCTGTAATCAATATTTGTTTTTTTATGGCGAATGAGGCAAAATTAACATTAAGGCAAAGTCATAAGCTGGTAATGACCCCGATGCTCCAGCAGGCAATAAAACTCCTGCCCCTTGCCAGGATGGAACTCATAAATCTTATTACTCAGGAGATGCTGGAAAATCCCTTTCTGGAAGAAGAGCTTGTTCAGGAAAAGGAGAGAGATACGGATAATAACGGCTCTGCCGAATCCGCGGACATTGAATCTCCTGCAGATATAAAAGATGAAAATCCGGCAGATGTCGATTGGGACACCTATTTTCAGGAAAACCTTTATTCCACCCTTCCTCCCGAAGGGTATACACCCGAACGCCCCCCCATTGAAAATACCATCAGACAAGGGACATCTTTAAGGGAGCATCTTGCATGGCAGCTTACCCTGTCCGCAGAGAACGACAGTGACAGATATATAGGCACAATTATTATCGGCAATATAGATGACGACGGATACATTAGGACAGGTCTCGATGAAATTGCACAGATTACGGAATCGTCCGTAGAAGATGTAGAAAAGTCTCTGGAGCTTATCCAGTCATTCGACCCCCCCGGCGTCGGCGCAAGAGACCTTAAAGAATGCCTTCTCCTTCAGATGAAAAATAAAGGGCCGATCAGCTCGTTAGCTTCGCTGCTTATCGAGAAATATATAGATGTGCTGGAGGATAAAAACCTTCAAAGGATAGCCAAAGAAATAAATATGCCTATAAACGACCTTCTGAAAGCTGTAAAGATTATACAGGAATTAAATCCCGAGCCCGGCAACAGGTTCAACCCTGCCGAAATCCAGTATACGACTCCCGATGTAATCGTTGTCAAGACAGCGAATGATTATCATGTGCTGCTAAATGACGAGGGGATACCGAGGCTTAAAGTAAGCCACTGTTACCATGATATATTAAACAGCAAGAACAAAAATGAGGCAAAGGAATACATCAAGGATAAATTCAAATCCGCATTATGGTTTATAAAAAGCATAGAGCAGAGGAGACAGACTATTTATAAGGTTGCAAGGAGTATCGTTAAATTTCAGAGGGAATTCCTCGATAACGGGCTTGCCCATTTAAAACCCCTCATTCTCAAAGAGGTGGCGGATGACATAGGCATGCACGAGTCAACGGTAAGCAGGGTTACGACAAACAAATATATGTATACGCCGCAGGGTATGTTCGAGTTGAAATTTTTCTTCCACAGCGGAATAAGCTCGTCGGGCGGGGAAATGTCATCCATAAGGGTTAAAGAAATGATACGGGATTCCGTATCCGGAGAAGATGTTAGAAAACCGCTCACAGACCAGCAAATAGTGGAGTTTCTTACCGGCAAAGGGATAAACATAGCAAGACGGACTATAACAAAATATAGAAAGGAGTTAAAGATTTCCTCTGCGAGTAAGAGGAAGAAAAGGTTTGAGTATTAGGAAAGGATACACTGCAAGAGCCGTTTTTCTTCGCTTCCGTTATTTTTTCTTTTGCTCTATATCATAATATTGAGGAACAAAAGAAAAAATAAAAAGTCGCTCAGAAAAAGGCTCTTGCAGTGTTAATTAAATTTAAAAGGAGGATGGCAATGCAGGTTACTGTAACGGGAAGAAACATCGAGATGACGGATGCGCTGAAAAAATACGCAGAGGAAAAGGTGCAGAGGGTAAAGAAGTATATTCATGCCACGATCGACGCCCATGTCATACTTGCCGTAGAAAAATTTCGCCAGAAGGCGGAGGTAACTATCAATGTAAATGGGGTAAAGATTCATGGCGAGGAAGAGACGGAGGATATGTATTCTTCCATAGATAAGGTAATGGATAAGATAGAGAGACAGGTAAGAAAGCATAAAGAGAGGATATGGGCGGTAAAAGGCAAGCAGCATGAAAAAGATGTAAACATACGAATGAATGTAATAGCAAGGGAAAGCATAGAGGAGCCGTCCGATTCTCCGCACAGGATTATAAAGACAAGGAATTTTGCTTACAAACCTATGCCTACCGAAGAGGCTGCCATGCAGATGGACCTGCTCGGATACGAGTTTCTCATATTCAGAAATTCTACGAACGATAAGATTAATGTGATATACAAAAGAAAGGACGGTAATTACGGTTTAATCGAGCCGGAATAAAGATGTCATTAGTCAATAGTTACCAATGACCAATGACCAATGACCAATGACCAATGAAGATAACCGATATTTTAGACGAAAGCTCCATAATTGCCGACCTTAAGGCAAAAACGAAGAAAGATATAATAGCCGAGCTTATCGCCCCGCTTATTAAAAGCGGAAAGATAAAGGATAAAGATAAGCTGTTAGATTCGCTTATGGAGAGGGAGAAACTCGGGAGCACCGGAATAGGAGAAAATGTAGCAATACCGCATGCCAAATCCCGTGAAATAGAGACGATAGTGGCCACATTTGGACGGTCAAATAGCGGTATCGGTTTTGACTCTCTGGACCAAAAACCTGTTTATTTTATATTTCTTCTTATATCTCCCGAAGGCTCTGCCGGCATCCATCTTAAGACACTGGCAAGGATTTCCAGACTGCTTAAAAACCCTCTCTTCCGGAGAGAACTCTTAAATTTAAAGGACGAAAGGGAGATATACGAGGCTATTTCAAGAGAGGATTCGAAGCTGATATAAGAACAAAAAAGAAAAATTTAGACACAGATAAACACAGATAAATTAGGATTTGCACAGATAAAAAAACAGTAAAAATCATAAAAAATCAGTGTCCATCAGTGTCAAAAAAATTTTATAATTTCCTATACATGAACAAAAATATGATAGAACACAGATAACACGGATTTAGCGGATTTGCACAGATTTTTAAAGAATTTGAAA
>CAYMMR010000138.1:0-7607 GCA_964391545.1 uncultured Nitrospinota bacterium
TAAGTGTTAAGTGTTAAGTGTTAAGTGTTAAGTGTTAAGTGTTAAGAATTTACTCAACACTTAACACTTAACACTCACTGTGCCATTCCCTTCATCAATAAATACATATTATTCCCCATCTGTATGAACATCCCTTTCATTACCATAGTAAAAAACGATATGGTAAGCCCCATCATAAGAAGGCCTATCCCTATCTGGAGGGGAAAACCTACAATGAATACATTTATCTGCGGGACTGTTCTTGCAACCAATCCCAGCGCTATAGTTGTGAAAAACAGGGCTGCTATAACCGGAGCCCCTAATTTAATAGCAATGACAAAAATATTTTCGAACATATCAATCAGCGTATTTGCAAGAGCGCCCGATAGGTGGAATCCGAATATCGGGACAATGCTGAAGCTGTCAATAATCCCCTTGAGAAACCAGTGATGTGCGTCAATAGAAAGAAATATAAGCATCGATAATATATTTTCGAACTGCGATGTTACGGATACCTGAGAGCTTGTAGCAGGGTCAATCACATTTACGATTCCGAATCCCATCTGAAATCCTATCAGATGTCCTGCCACCTGAACCCCTGCAAAAACCAGCCGGCATCCGTATCCTATTATAAGACCTATGGATATTTCCGATAAAAGCGATACCGAGAGCGGCAATACCTCGGCCGGAAAAATTATGCCGTCGAATTTTATCAGCGGATATGCTATCAGGCTGACCACAAATGCCAGGGCAGCCTTGAATCTTGCAGGGATATTCCCGCTTCCAAAGAAGGGGAGTGATACCAGTATAGCCCCCACCCTGGCGAATACGAATATAAACTGCTGAAAATTATGTAATGGAAGATCGAAAATCATAGTTTAAAGTTATAAAGTTCATAAAGTTATTAGTAAGCTTTCTACTTTATAAACTTTTATCTAATATACATCGGTATATTGATAATTATCTTCGATGTGTAGCTCAGCATAAGCTGAAGCATCCACGGGAAAAACAATACCATTGCAAGCATTACAGCCAGTATCTTTGGAATAAATGTCAGTGTCATCTCCTGAATGGAGGTTACAGCCTGAAAAATGCTTACCAATATTCCTATTACCAGACCGAATCCAAGCATTGGCGCAGACAGCAGTATAGTTGTCTGCAGCGCCTCTCTCCCGAAATCTAATACGAATTCCTGTGTCATAAAAAAATACAAGATTACACAGATTTTAAAAAGATTACACCGATTATTTTAATCTCTGTAATCTGTGTTTTAAATCTGTGTAATCGGTGTTCATACGAAGCTCCTTACCAGCGACCCGACTATGAGATACCATCCGTCCACAAGCACAAAGAGCATTAATTTGAACGGAAGCGATATCATTATAGGCGGCAGCATCAGCATACCCATTGACATCAGAACGCTCGCTACCACCATATCGAGGACGAGAAAAGGTATATAAATCATGAATCCTATCTGAAAGGAGATTCTCAGCTCGCTTATCATAAATGCCGGTATAACGACATGCATCGGTATCTTATCCGGACCCTCCGGTTTTTCGATATTCGCCATATTTACGAATACGGCAAGGTCTTTTTCCCTTGTCTGCTTGAGCATAAATTCCCTTAAAGGCACGGATGCAATTTTTAAGGCGGCGTCCTGTGTAATTTCTTCTCTTAAATAAGGCTGCAGGGCGTTATTGTTTATTTTATCCCATACAGGAGACATTACAAAAAATGTAAGAAAGAGAGCAAGCCCTATAAGCACCTGATTGGGCGGCATCTGCTGTGTGCCAAGCGCCTGTCTGAGAAATGAAAGAACAACGATGATTCTCGTGAAAGAAGTAAGCATTATGAGAATAGCGGGTGCCAGAGAAAGTATCGTCAGGAGAAAGAGTATCTGGATTGCAGTAGATACCTGTCCTGGTTTTTCTGCCTCGCCTAGTCCTATCGTAACTGTGGGGATAGGGATGGATTGAGCATAGACTTCCGTAGGAAGTAGTAAGAAGTAAGAAGTAAGAAGTAAGAAGCAAGAGGCAAGAAAAAATCTTGCATCTTGCATCTTGCATCTTGCATCTTTTAATATTGGAAATTGGAAATTGGAAATTGGAAATTTCTTCATTGTATCCTCTTCAAGTTTCTGACCTTTTCCTGGATGGTTTTTGTTATTTGCGCCACCATTGCGTCCTTGGAAGTTCTGAGTTCTGAATTCTGAGTTTGGATTTTATGGCTTGGATTATCCGCAGTGACAGGCTTTAGTAACTTTGCTTTAGCCTCTTCGCTGTCGAGTTTTGTAAGCATGGTTATATTGTTATTCGATACGGCTATAACAAGCACCTCTCCTGCCACATCCAGTAAAGTTATCGCCTTCTTTACTCCTATATAATTGGTGCCGAGCACCCTTATAAGCTTATCCTTTCCAAAAACCATATCGTTTTTCTTTAAAACCTTTTTGGCGAGATAAGATATAATCATGACTGCAGCAAGGACTACTGCAAGGGCGGCAGCGGTCTTAATCGCTGCAGACGATATATCCGGCGGCTCTATCGGAGCAGGGTCATTATATTTCAGGTAATTATTTTCGTGGCTTGTGGTTCGTGGCTCGTGGCTCGGAGTTTCGGAGTTAGCGTCGAGACTTTCATTTTTAGTCCCGGCAGGTTTTATATCCTGCGCATGTGCGGTATTTGCCGTAAACAGAGGCAGTTCTTCTGTCCCGTTCTTTATTTCAAGCTGCTGACTATTAACGATTGGCTCCTCACTCCTTACCGCCGGCTGCTGACCTTTGCTTAAAGCCTGCAGGTGCCGGCTGCTGACTGCTGATGGATTCGCTTCTCCTTCGCTTCGCTCAGGGCTTCGGCTCGTCACAGCATGCTTTTTAATGGTTATTATTAAATTATTATTATTCCTTTCCAGCGACAAATTTTCCTTTAATGCAATACCGTTCTGCGCCAGCGCAAGCCTTAGCCTTACCTTATCTTTGGAATATTGAAGGGCATAAATATGCTTTAACAGGCTGTCATCTATATCAAATACCCTTTTGGAAGGGTTAATATATACATCCGGCAAATCCAACTGGATAGACTTCTCATAAAAAGAAGGAGCAGGCTCTGTTTTTACAGGAGATGAAAAATCTATTTTAATCCGCAGTTCGTCCGAATTTTTATAAGCCTTTATATTTTGAAGATAGTTATGGGATGCCGCTGCTTCAGTAGAAAGTAAGAAGTAAAAAGTAAGAAATAAGAAGTAAGAAAAAATCTTGCCTCTTGCCTCTTGTATCTTGCATCTTGCATCTTGCATCTGATTTTCCCTCCTTATTTCAGAGATTCTATTCTTTCCGTCGGGCTGACAATATCTGTCAGCCTGATGCCGAATTTTTCGTTTACTACAACCACTTCTCCCTTTGCCACCAGTTTATCGTTTACAAGAACCTCCAGCGGCTCGCCTATCAGTTTTGTCAGCTCTATTACCGAGCCCTGTCCAAGCTGCAGCAGGTCATTTATAAGCATTTTTGTCCTGCCAAGCTCGACAGTAACGCTAAGAGGTATATCGAGAATAATATCTATATTCTTTGCTTCTTCCTTGCTGACAGCAACTGCGCCGGCAGGGGCTTCGTATTTTACAGGTTTTTCTTCTTCTGCCTTTTTCTCCTGTGCTGCAGCCTTGAGCATATCTTTCTGTTTTTCTAAATCAGCGGCTGCATCCTCCCATGATATATCTTCAAAACCCGATCCGGAGGAATCTCCTCCTCCTTCCGTTGTAATTTTTTCCTCATCCGCCATATTTTCTCCCTCCTCTCGCAATTATAGAGGATACCTGAACAGCCTTGCTCCCTTTCATTGTGCCGGGGTATCCTTTAAATTTTGTAACCCCTTCCACCTTTACGATCAACTCGTCGCTGACATCATTGTCCAATTGGATTATATCTCCAATTTTAAAATTCATGAGGTCACGGCTGGTGATTTTTGTTTTTCCAAGCTCAACCGTTACATCTACCTGAGCCTCTACCATCCTCTCTCTTAGCCTCCTTATCCACATCTGGTCAACCTCGAGTTGGTCGCTCTGGAATCCTGCCCTCAGTTTTCCTATAATCGGCTCGATGGTAGAGTAGGGGAGGCATACGGTAATGGTGCCGGATACCTGATCCATCTCGATTTCGAATATTATTACTACCACCACATCCGTAGGCGGAACTATGGCCGCAAACTGTGGGTTTACCTCCGACCTCACAAAACTTATGTTTACATTGTGAACTGGCTTCCATGCCTTTTCAAACTCTTCGAGCGCCATCAGCACCACCTTTTTTATCATCCGCTGCTCTATAGTAGTAAAATCCCTGCCCTCTATCTTCATCGAAGCGCCGCCTGTCCCGCCGAAGAATGTGTCTACCAGAGCAAATACAAGCTTGCTTTCTGCAATAAGGAGCGCAAATCCCCTAAGAGGCTCCATCTTAAATATATGGAGACTGGCGGGAACCGGCAGAGATTTTATAAACTCGCCGAATTTTACAGTATCGGTAGAAACTGCGCTTACATCGAGAACCTTGCGGAGGGCTGCGGACAGGGAGTTTCTGAACAGCCTGGAGAATCTCTGGTTGATAATGTCCAGAGTAGGCATCCTTCCCCTTATGATTCTCTCCTGACTGGTAAGGTCGTAAGCGACTACCCCGGATTCGTCAATTACCTCTTCGGTCTCTGTCTCTATCTCGCCGTCGGATACACCCCTCAACAGTGCATCTACTTCTTCCTGCGATAAAATTTGCGCCATAAAAACCTTCCTTTAGGGTCAAGGGGCATGGGTCATGGGGCAAGGGAAAAATAACTTGTCCCTTGCTACTTGACCCTTGACCCTCGACCCTTTTTCGTTTACTGCACTACAAATTCCGTAAAAAAGACATTCCTAACTGTCCCGCCTCTTAAGTTTTGGTTAAGCCTTGACATTATCTCTTCTTTAAGCTTGAACTTGCCCTCTGCGGTTATTACCTCATCCATCGACTTGCTGCTCAAAACGGTTATGATATGGTCTTTAAATTGAGGAATTTTGCCTTTAACTTCGTTTTCAAGCTCCTTATTGCTCAATTCAAGCTCCATGGTTATCTTTATAAATCTTTTTCCGCCTGCCTCTGCCAGATTTACTATAAAAGGCTCTAACGGGAGCATTGGACCAAGTGTCGTATCGGATACTTTCTCTTTTACTGCCGGAGCAGTTCCATGAGGCGCCATTCCTATAGCAGGGGCGATATATTTAGTCCATGCTATAAAACCTCCAACCCCAAGGACAAGCAGTAATATCAGCATTACTAAAATGATGATTATTACCTTAACAAACGACGACTTTTTTTCTTCTTTAGGCTCTTCTACTTTTTCTACCTCTTTCTCATCTTTTGCAGCCATTTATCCTCCTTTCCGCCTCTGAGGCGGTCTTACGCAATTTATTACTGCAATCAATATGCCATGAAACGGGCGGCAATTGGCAATCGGCAACTAACTGCTTATATTTCAATAAAATAAGAGAAGTTGACGATTAATATTATAATACCAAACTAATATTAAGACAACAGTAATGGGCTGATTTTGTGTCAAATAATTGTAAAAGGTCATACTTTTGACAATAATTCCTTAAGTTTTTTCCCAATATCTCTTTCCCTCATTAATGTCTCTCCAATAAGAAATGCGTCTGCGCCTATTCCCTGAAGATATGCAATATCATCCCTCTTTTCTATGCCGCTTTCGCTTACAACAGTGACGCCGTCGGGGATATACTGCATTAATTTCTCGGTTGTTTTTATATCCACTTTGAAGGTATCGAGGTCTCTATTATTGATTCCTATTAAATTCGTCCCTGTTGACAGCGCCTTTTCTATGTCTTCCTTTGTATGAGCCTCGATAAGAGCGGACATGCCCATTTCCATGCCGAGGCTCATATAGTCGCCCATCTGATTTTTTTCCAGGACAGCGACAATCAGCAGGAATGCGTCTGCGCCGTGCGCCCTCGATTCAAAGACCTGATATTCGCTTATGATAAAATCCTTTCTCAACAGGGGCAGTGTAACTATACCCTTTACTTTCGACAGATATTCAATATTGCCTTGAAAGAAAGGCTGATCCGTTAGAACGGATATTGCAGATGCCCCGTTTTCCTGATATATCTCAGCAATCTCAAAGGGATTGAAATCCTTCCTTATAATACCCTTTGACGGAGATGCCTTTTTTATCTCTGCGATTATCTTTGTAGTGCGGCTCTTGTTGTCGCCTTGTTTTAAAGAATTTAAAAACCCCCGCGTATCTTCCATATCCCGTATTTTTGCTTTAAGCTCCGGGAGCGGGATTTTTATCTTCAGATATTCTACTTCTTCCTTTTTTATTCTTATTATCTTGGATAACATACAAAATTAGGCTGAAAAACCTTTTTTTCGAGCGACTTTTTAAATTTTCTTTTGCCCCTTAACTATCTTAAAATATAACAAAAAAAATTTAACGGAAGCGAGAAAAAAGGTTTTTCAGCATAGAAAGCTTGACCTATGATTCTCTGTATTCATTCGTCAGTCTTCTTAAGTCGTCGAGCTTTTTCATAGCCATGCCCGAGTCTATTGACCCGGCGGCTGCAACGATTCCCTCCTCTAAATTCCTTGTCTTGCCTCCTGCCGTAATAGCAGCAGCGGCGTTGAGGAGGACAATATCCCTATGGGGACCCTTCTTGCCGTTTAATATATCCAGCGTAATACGGGCATTTGCCTCAGAGTCGCCGCCAAGAAGCTCCTCCCTTTTACACCTTTTAAGCCCGAAATCCTTCGGCACAATCTCATAGTTTTTTATCTTCCCTCCTTTAAGCTCCGATATGTATGTCCTTCCGGTAAGAGTTATCTCATCCAGTCCGTCTGCCCCATGGACAACGAATACATGGCTGCTTCCGAGATTATACAGAACCTTTGCCAACGGAGCTGTTAATTTTGAATCATAAACACCAAGCACCTGCGAATGGGCGCCGGCCGGATTCGTCAAGGGACCTAATATATTAAATATCGTTCTTATGCCTATCTCCCTTCTTGGGCCTATTGCGAATTTCATAGCGCTGTGGAGCATTGGAGCAAAAAGGAAGCCGATGCCGATTTCATCGAGACATTTCTCGACATGGGATACCTCAGCCTCGATATTAACCCCCAGCGCCCTCAATACATCTGCGCTTCCTGATTTGCTGGATACGGATTTATTCCCATGCTTTGCAACGGTAAGTCCTGCGCCTGCCGTTACGAATGCCGCTGTTGTCGAGATATTGAAAGTCCCCGATTCATCGCCGCCGGTTCCGCATGTATCGACTATGGTTTTTGCCTTTGCCTTAATATGCAGAGCCTTCTCCCTCATAACCTTTGCAGCGCCTGTAATCTCCTCTACGGTCTCACCCTTCATTCTGAGGGCAGTTATGAATGCGCCTATTTGAGCAGGGCTTGCGCCTCCTGACATAATCTCTTCGAAAGCTCCGACCATCTCGGACTCGGCCAAATCCCTTTTCTCTATAACCTGAGCAATCGCCTCTTTTATCATTTCCATCCCTCCCTATAAAGAACAAAGACCCGATTTAACCACAGACCTTATGATTAAAAAGTAAAGAAGCAAGTCTTTCTTTTAAGTTATACT
>CAYMMR010000139.1:0-7573 GCA_964391545.1 uncultured Nitrospinota bacterium
AAAATACACCATTGATGAAATATTTAGAAGTTCAGAGACAAAACATAGTCTTTCCTTATTTGACAAGAAACTTATCTCATCAATAGCCCTTTATGATAAAAACGGTAAGCCTTATCTAAAATGCTTCGGCTCTGATAAAGAGCGTCCTGCAAAACCTGAAGAAATAGTCCGCCAGCTTTTTATAAAGAAACTTTTGGATAATTACGGCTATCCAAAAGAACGGATTCAGGTTGAAAAAGATGTCTGGTTTGGCTCTGGTGTTTTTGATAAGAGGGCTGATATTGTAATATTGCAGAAAGACCTTGAACATCCTTTCATAATTGTTGAAGTCAAAAAACCCAGCCGCAAAGATGGCATAGAACAGCTAAAATCCTACTGTAACGCAGAAGGCTCACCCATAGGTGTCTGGACTAACGGCTCTGAACTGGTTATCCTTCATAGAGAAGAGCCAAATGTATTCACAAATATTTCAGACATTCCGGCTATAGACCAATCTTTGCAAGATGTAATTGCCGAATTATGGACTCTCGAAAAACTGACAAGGGAAAATAAACTAATCAAAGAAAGGGTATCCCTGAAAAGTATTATCCTTGACCTTGAAGACCTTGTTTTAGCAAATGCTGGAGTTGATGCCTTTGAGGAAGTTTTTAAATTGATTTATGCAAAACTTTATGATGAATGGGCGGCTAAAAATGTTAGAAACCGAAAAGGCAGAATATATTTTAGAATCTATGGAGAATCCCCAAAGGAGCTTTATGCCAAAATAAATAATCTTTTTACGGAAGCTATAAATAAATGGAAGGGCGTATTTAATCCCATGGATAAGATAGACCTATCGCCCAATCATTTGAGGACCTGTGTATCATTCTTGCAGGATATAAAGCTTTTTAATTCCAATCTTCAAGTAATTGACGAAGCCTTTGAATATCTCGTTACTCAAGTAGCCAAAGGAGCCAAAGGTCAATACTTCACACCCCGTCATGTCATAGATATGGCAGTTAAGATGCTAAATCCCAAAGAAACAGAGAAGGTAATTGATACGGCAGCAGGGTCATGTGGGTTTACCGTTCACACCATACAATACATTGCTGGAGAGCCGACATCACCCAGTGGCTTACCTGAACATGCAAGGGAATTTGCACAGAATAATATCTTCGGAATTGATTTTGATAATCGGTCTGTAAAAATTGCAAAGGCGATTAACCTGATTGCTGGCGATGGCAAGAGCAATGTTTATAAACTGAATGCCCTTGATTCTTCCTCGTGGGATGGCGAGGGCAAATCTGCCCTTCGTCCAATGCTAACCAGATTTCCTAAAGACAGGGCCAAAGACGAGGACAACCAGAAGAATTTTAAATATTTTGATTTTGATGTGCTTCTCACCAATCCGCCCTTTGCCGGGAATATAAAAGAAAAGCAGATACTCAAAAACTATCTGCTTGCCGAGAAAAAAGGCAAGACCGTTTCAAAAATTGGAAGGGATATTCTTTTTATAGAAAGGAATCTAAACTTTATAAAACCCGGTGGGAGGATGGCGATTGTTTTGCCTCAAGGAAGACTTAATAATACAAATGATGAATATATCCGCAAGTTTATTATGGAAAGGGCAAGAATCCTTGCTGTTGTAGGACTTCATGGTAATACTTTTAAGCCTCACACGGGAACAAAAACCAGTGTTTTGTTTTTGCAGAAATATACGGAGAAAGAACTTGAAAAGATAAATGCTGTCCAAAGTAAGTATGAAAAAAAAATGGCAGGACTTTATAAATGTCATTGCGACCCTGAACTCGATTCAGGGGAAGCAATCTATTAGAGAGGACGACTTGCCCGAAGAACTGCTTGGCTTTCTCAATTCCTTCTACGGAAGTTATGAGGAAGAACCTGAAGAAGCAGACGAAGAAAAAGAAGCTGGCGATGAAAAACCGAAGACTGAAACTGTCGAAGATTTACAAGAAGCAATAAACATCCTCAAGGAAGAAATTAAAAACTTACAAAAAGAGATTGACGATGCTGACCGCGGAAAGAAAAAGGAACTTACCAAAAAACTAAAAGCCTTTCAAAAGAGCCTTAAAGATAAGGAATACGCCTTAGGTTTGAAAACCTTAGGTGGAAGGCTGAATATCCTTTTGAATGACGAAAAGGATTTAGAATCATTCCATAAATTTTGGCTCCAGTCAAAAAGCGCAAAGGAACTCTCATATCCCATCTTTATGGCAACATCTCAAAAATCCGGCAAGGACAATTCAGGAGAATATGTTTATAAAAAAGACTTAAACGGGGGAAAATCACAGGATGAACATGGGCATTTGGTTGTTGATCATGATTTGGATTTTATAGCCAATAAGTTTATTGAGTTTGCCAAAAGACAGAGATATGATTTTTAGAAGGAAGGCTATAAATATAAAGTAGTAATGCCTTCAGAATTGCCAATGGCTGCCGAAAAGAGGGAGGGTTATGAAACAAAAAAAAGTAGATAAGATTTCTGTTGAATTTGCCGAACGGGTGAGAAACAGACTCAAAAACCACTTAAAGAAGATAATTTTATTCGGCTCACGGGCAAGAGGTAATTTTTACGAAGGCTCGGATTATGATTTTTTGATTATTGTAGATAAAAGAAAAAAAACAGATGAAGAAATGCTTCTTGATATAGGGGTTGATTTTTTAAATAAGTATGATGTTCTAATTGCAGATATTGTCTGTGATGAAAAAGAATGGGAAAGGAAAAAACGATTTCCAATAGGATTGAATATACTAAAAGAGGGAGTAGAATTATGAAGCCAATCGGTGATATAGATGTCATTAAGGCGATGCTCTCAAAAGCTCGTGAAAAACTGAAAACTGCCCAAATAGATTTTAATAATGAAAGATACGATGACGCTATTTCACGCACATATTATGCTGTTTTTCATGCCATTTCTGCGGCTCTGCTTTCTAAAGGACTGCATTTTTCATCGCATGGTCAAACTATAGGTGCATTTAATCGGGAATTCATCAAAACCAAAAAATTTCCCTCCTCTTTTAGCAAAACAATTAAAAAGTTATTCAGAGAACGACAAATGGGTGATTATGATGTTCAAAGCTCTAAGGTTTACAAAGTCTCAAGGGACTACTGGAAAAAATAAAATGCCTGAGATTATTGCAGATAATATTTCAATAATAAATAGTGATGAACTTGAAGGGGCAACGAGACTCGAAGCGGAGTATTATCAACCAGCATATCTTTCTTTAATAAAATCATTAAAGCGAATTTCAACTGTTAAATTGAGCACGATTGCTTTTGTGACAGACGGTATTCATGCTTCAATAGATTATGATGATTCCAGTCCAATTTATTGCTTGTCTGCAAAAACTATGATAGCTGTTTCTCAGCACAATAATAATTTACGGACAAGTATACAGTGTGGGGATGTTATTATTTCTTCTATGGGCACAATTGGATTCTCAGCCGTTGCTTATAAGGAGATGCTTCCAGCAAATGCAGTTAGGCAAGTTTTAATAGTCAGAGTCAAAGAATTAGAAAAACTGGATTCAGATTACCCATACTTCATAAGTACGTTCTTAAATTCAAAGTATGGCATGTTTCAATCAATAAGAGAAGCGACAGGCAATGTTCAACAACATTTATTCATTGACAAGGTTATAAATTTTAAAATACCACAACTTCTGAATATTGAATATATTGGTGGAATATATAAAAAGGCAGAAATAAAATTTATTGAGTCAAATAATCTTTATTCCCAAACCGAATCCCTGTTATTAGAAGAACTCGGCATAAAAGATATTGACCTCTCGCATGAGCCTTGCTATGAAGTAAATTCCGCCGATACTATTTCCGCCAACCGCATTGACGCCGAATACTACCAGCCGAAGTATGAGAGGGTGATTGAGGCGATAAGGAAAAATAATCACAAACTGCTTACACATTTTATTGAAGAATACAGCACAGGCTATCCATTCAGCAGTAAAAGCTATTTAGAAAAAGGAATACCTTTGATAAGAATAAATAATATTCAAAAAGGACAATTAGGTTTACAGGATGTTGTCTATATCAAAGAATCTGACATTAATTTATCTCCAAGAGATGTTGTTATCACTAATGACATTGTAATATCTATGTCTGGAACAATTGGTGCATCAGCGGTTATTGATGAATTTATTGGAAAGGCAATTATTAATCAACGAATATTAAAAATTAGATTAAAAGATATTGATGCTGATTATTTGTGTTTAGTGCTTAATAGTATTATTGGGAGTATGCAGTTTAATAGAATAGGTACGGGAGGAGTTCAGACTAATATTAGTTATAAAGATATGAAAAATATTCTAATCCCTCTATGTAATAAACAACTTGAAATTGCAAATTTAATCCGCCAATCCCACTCCTCCCGCCGTCATGCTAAAGGGCTTTTAGAAAAAGCCAAGCGGAGAGTTGAGGAGATGATTGAGAAAGGGTAAAAAAAAGAGATAGTCTATGAATCCACTTCTTCAAAGAATATCTGTTGACCCGAATATATGTTTTGGTAAACCATGTATTCGAGGCACGCGAATTTGGGTATCCCTGATTCTTGATTTGCTGGCTGATGCTATGACAATTAAGGAGATAATTGCAGAGTATCCTCAATTGACAGAGGAAGACATCCACGCAGCTATAGCCTATGGCGCAGAAATGTCACGGGAACGATATGTTGCTATGCCTCATTAAATATGCTGATGAAATTCAAAATCCTCCTCGAAGATATAAAGATTCAGCACACTGTATTTGCACTCCCCTTTGCAATTATAAGCGCCTTTATGGCGTCAAAAGGGATTCCACCGTTGGATAAGCTTTTGTGGATACTCATGGCAATGGTTGGGGCAAGGAGTGCGGCAATGTCCTTCAACAGGATTGCTGATGTGGATTATGATGAAAAAAATCCAAGGACGAAAGAAAGGGCATTGCCCAAAGGTGAAATAAAAAAATCTCAATATCTGATATTTCTTGTAATCTCGACCTTCCTATTTTTGTTTTCCTGTTATAGGCTTAACAGATTGGCGCTAATTTTATCTCCCATAGCATTATTCATTATATTTTTTTACTCCTATACAAAGAGGTTTACAATTTTTTCACATTTTTTTCTGGGTCTTTCTTTGAGTCTGGCGCCAATAGGCGCATGGGTTGCAATAAATGAGGAGATTTCTCTTGTATCTATAGTTTTAGGACTTGCTGTAATATTCTGGCTCGCAGGTCTCGATATTATATATTCATGCCAGGATGTGGAATTTGATAAAAAACACGGACTGTTTTCATTTCCTGCAAAATTGGGAGTTTCAAAGGCATTAAAGCTATCTGCGTTATTTCACATAATAATGACCGTCCTCCTTATTTTTTTAATTTTTATAGGAAATCTCGGATTGTTTTATATTATTGGCGTTACATTGATTGCCGGACTACTTATCTACGAACATTCACTCGTAAAACCGGATGACCTTTCAAGAGTCAATACGGCATTTTTCAATGTAAACGGCATCATAAGTATCGGTTTAATGGTTATGACCATAATAGATATAGTGTATTGAACCAAAAAATGTGTAAAAAGACCATATATCCCTTCCGCTTGCCGTTCAGACGGCCATCCGTGGCTGTCTGAACTGTGGAAATTTTCACTTTTTACCATCCATGGAAAAATAAAAATTTAACAGTCGCTACAGGGATATATGGTCTTCTATAAATTGCTTGCGCATGATTTAAGCATGGAAGCGAGGTTATAATGACGGCAGATGAGCTTGCAGGTTATATAGATTTATCGCTCCTTAAACCGCAGGCTTCAAAGAAGGAGGTGGAGGCTCTTATTTACGATGCTCAAAAATATCCCTTTGCATCCGTATGTATTCCGCCTTGTTACGCCGGACTGGCTGTAAATATTTTAAAAGGGTATCCTGTAAAGGTCGGAACTGTTGTGGGCTTTCCGTTTGGGTATCAAACAACCTCTGTGAAACTGTATGAAGCCCGTGAGGCGGTAGAGGCAGGAGCAAAAGAGATAGATATGGCGATGAATATATCCGCTTTTAAATCGGGCAAGCTAAAAATAGTGCAGGATGAGATTTCGCAAATAGCCTCGTCCCTTCCGTGCGTAACTATAAAAGTTATAATAGAGACTTGTTATCTGGAAGATGAGGAGAAAAGAGACGCCTGTAAGTTAGTTATAGACGGCGGCGCAAATTTTGTTAAGACATCAACAGGTTTTGGTTCAGGCGGCGCAACGGTAGAAGATGTAAGGCTGCTGACAAATATTGCTGCCGGCAGGATAAAGATAAAGGCATCGGGCGGCATAAGAAATCTCGATGAGACACTGAAAATGATAGATGCCGGAGCTAATAGAATCGGAACGAGCGCAGGGGTAAAAATTATGGAAGAATTTTTAAGTAAGTTTAAACAGGAATATACACGATGGACGGGATAAAAAATCCTGAT
Organism: uncultured Nitrospinota bacterium; assembly: GCA_964391545.1. Lineage (GTDB taxonomy): Bacteria > Nitrospinota > Nitrospinia > UBA9942 > UBA9942 > JACQEW01. The sequence continues at coordinate 6,452 of CAYMMR010000139.1, forward strand.
TATCCTGTATATCCCTGTTAAATAGTCTTTTTATTTACATTGACAGATGCAGCCAGAGACCGACAGCATAATATTTATCTGCCAGTTCGCCGTTTAAATTCAGCCGCAGCGCAAGTATATTTACATCTAAACCTGCGATATATCTCATATAAAAACTTTCCGGACTTTTTGAGCCAGAGCCGGTAATGCTGACACTTTCGCTCTGAGAACTGCTTCCGCCCGAAAGAGAGAGGGTGCCTTTTGTCGTAAGGCTCGTATCCACACTGCCGAAATTTTTATTTACTGCTATGCCTGCATAGGGAGTAATGAAGACAAAATCTTTGCTTAAAATCGCCTTCAGTCCCAGCGACTGTGTTGACCATTTTATTTCTCCTGTAGTTGTAGAATCAACACTCTGTGTATAGCTGATTCCGGAATAACTTTCTGTAGAGGTCTCTTTATATGCCTCCGAGCTTGTTATCTTGCCTGAGGCAACATCATAAGTCAGTCCCAGCGAAATATCGGGTAGGGCGACCCCTGCCAATCCCTTTCCCATAAACTGTCTTCTCAACTCGGCGCCGTAGACCGTATTGCTTGCATCGAATGTGGCATTCCCCTCATCCAATTTAAAAGAATAGCCTCCATATTTTAAACCAAGGTCAAGGTCCAACGGGAGTCCCACCTTACCCTGAATCAATATGCCGGGCACCCCCACGGTTCCCTTATAATCCACACTGCTGGTTTTAATAGTCCTCGTCGGCAAAGCCCTCATCTTATCTATATTCACATTCCAGATAGATGCCGTAGCCCCTGCTCCAAGCTCGAAACTTCCTATTCCGTGAACTTCTGCCGGACGGTTTGCGCCGGATACAGCGCTGTATGCGATGCCTTCCGAAAGCTCCTCGCTTGCCCATTTGCTTATAAGACCGTAATCATAGGCAACATCATCCTTTGCCGTTGCTATATCTTCGGTTATTCCTGCAAAGGCATTTGAAGAAAAGATAACTGCAAAACACACTAAAAAGAATGCCAAATACTTTTTCATAATACCTCCTTTTTATAATGGGGTGAGCGAAGGGACTTGAACCCTCAACCTCTGGAGCCACAGTCCAGAGCTCTAACCAATTGAGCTACGCTCACCAT
>CAYMMR010000140.1:0-2260 GCA_964391545.1 uncultured Nitrospinota bacterium
TATACTCCTTAAACACGCTATTCCCTATCCATAAGGATATGATAAAAAGAGAAAACCCTGTTAGCAGAATGGATATTTTTCTCCTGTCGAATTCCGATACAAGGTTTTCAAATCTCATTTTTTTCCTCTCCCCCTTACCCCCTTTATGACTTCTCGTTCCCCTCATTTAGAAGTAGGGGATAAAGGGGAGGTCAAAGGGGTGATGTGGGGGATTACAGTATTCAGGTTAAAACTACTTCAGGTTCGATAAGCCTCGATTTGACAGGTATTAATCCCTTCACTTTAACATAAATAACGGACTGACCCGCTTCTCTTTGCCTATCTGCTAATTGTCTGCTCCATTCATTATATTCCTCATCTCCATCAACCTGTAAAACAACCTGGGCATTTTTGGGAATTTTTGCTGCAAATTCAGGATGCTCCACTACATAACGGTCAAATTCCGCAGCTAACATGCTATGTTTTTTTTCGAAAAAATTTATCATTTACTTACCCTCCAGAAAGTTTTTTTTGATAAACCTTCCAATTCACTTTTATGTCTTCATCTGCCAATGTTAATGCCTCGTTAAGCTCTAAATTTAACTCCTTTTTAATTTTTCTCCCATCAAGATAGTATTTATCTATATGTACAAAGTCATGGGCAGAATCATAACGAATTACCTCTCGCCACTCACCGTTAACAAACACTTCTAATTGAACTGCAAAGGCAATAACATTTCCCTTGACTGTTTTATGATAATGCCTTTTACGGGCATTCTCACCTAAAGGAATAACATATTCTACCACTTTTATCGAAAGCTCCGTTGATACAGCCCTCGTAAGTGTGCCTGAGTAGCAGGAATCGGATACGACAAGGATATGCCTCGATGCTATCAGCTTTATGTTCGATGTTATATCGTCCCGCTATTATCCAGTTCGTAGTTCTATTCCTAAGGAAGGTTAATGAAGCCTTTTTCATGGCACACCTCCTTTAAATTAGATTCCTCACTTCGTTCGGAATGACACTTCCGCCAACCTGTCATTCCGAGGGAGCGAAGCAACCGAGGAATCTTAACATTGAAATTCCTTAAATATAGGCAAATAATAATACCATCGTTAAATGCTGTCAATCGAAAACCATGCAAAAACCATGTGATTTATATCGCATTAGCCCCTCACCCACCCTCACCTTAATCCTCTCCCCTGAAGGGAGAGTGGAGGGTGAGGGGTTTGTTCTTCTCCATTTTTAATGATAATAGAAAGGCTGAAACCCGCCCCTCCGCCCAGCTTTGTCTTCAAATCGCTTAACAGGACATCTTTAAAAGAGCCGTCTTTGCTCAATGCCTCTTTCAAGAGATTAGCGCCTTCAAAGGAATCCGCCTCTCCCCTGACCGTTACCCTCCCCTCCCCTATATTAAGCTCATAGAATTTTATCTTTGCGCCGGGATTTTTCCCCGATGCCTGTGAGAGTTTTTTCATTATATCGAGGACACTCTCCCCTCCACCCATAATTTCAATATCTTCCTTTAATATCTTCAGTTTTGCCTCGAGTTGATAAAGCTCATCCAAAACCCTTGTCTCTGCTGGAAACAATTCGAGATACTCGCTCTTTAATGCCTCTTTTGCCCTCACAAGCTCTCTCGAAAGTCCTGCATAGCGGAGATACATATCGCCTGTCAAAAGTCCGAGGATAAGAAATAATAGGACGGCTGTAATTACGAGATTTCTTTTAACAGCAGCCCTTTCCTTTGCATAAGACAGCTCGCCTTTCCTGAAGTTCGGCGCGCCTTCGAGACCTTTCTTTACATGGAGGGAGAGGGCGAACACCCCTGCCCCGTCCTTTTTATATTCGCGGGGCATGGAAACAATAGGAGTCAAAGGAACTGTCTCCCGCTCCATAAGCGACTTCACTTCATCCGATATATCCCCGGAAGAATAAAAGGCATCCAATTCGATACCTTCGGATTTCAAATATAGAAGGCTCGACTTAACATCGTCCGCTCCTTTAATATGCTTAAAGAATATAGGCGCTCCTTCTTTAGCAGCTACAATGGATTCATTATCAATAAATGCGGATGTGCCTCTGCCTTCCCCCTTAGTCCCCCTTAACAAAGGGGGATTTAGGGGGTTGTCTAAAATATTTCCCAGAGAAAAGAGTGTCGAGCCGAGCCAGAAAGGGTCGAGATTTAATTCTTTTAATATATCGAGATACCATTTAATCCTCTCCTTTTCCATCGAGACAGAAAGGATAGTGCCGTTTTTCAGAGGAACGGCATTAATA
>CAYMMR010000140.1:2270-7565 GCA_964391545.1 uncultured Nitrospinota bacterium
GCGCTGCGCGGAAGAATACCGTCCAACTCAAAGGGGAGCACATCATCGAGCATTCTTTTATCCTTAAAGGGAATCGCTGCAGCCCTCATGCTCATCTCTCCGGCAGGAATGCCTGCAAGCACCTTCTGAAATTCTCCGAACCCCTTTTCCCGGATAATCATAAGGAGAGATGCGAGCGCATTTTTTATATCTTCTTTATCTCTCGATATTCCCGTGCCTTTGAGGGGATGTGTGGAAAAGAAAAGAGGCTCGGGCCTCTTACCAGAAAAGATACCCGCCCTGACAGAATTCAAACCTATATCGAGTATAAGAATTACTTTTGCCATCTGAAAATCCTTTTTTAACGCAAAGCCGCAAAGGTTTAAAATAAAGAAACAGAGAAAGATAAAGAATAAAAAACTTAGCGTCTTTGTTTACTTCTTTGCGTCTTTGCGTTAATATTTTCATCCCCCTTTGTAAGCCGAAGACTCGTGAGGGTTTTATACAAAAATCCCTTTCACCGCTCACCTCTCTCTCCAGTAAATCACCCTCCCCCCTATCTGCACTACAGCCTCTACCTCACGCACGGAATCCTCCACTTTAGCCTTCGAATATATCCTGAAGATACTCCCCTGCACGGTAATCTTATCCTGAAGGCCGAAACCGAGTGTGCCGAAACCGTCAACTTTCATTATATCCGATTTGTCTTTAAAAGGGGTCTCCTTTCTATAGGCGATAATATTCTGCGCCAACGATTCCGTTATTTCATCCGAGAGGGACATAAGGACTTCCTTGCTTGCGGTGTTTATATTGATAAGTCCGTCGGTATATACCGTAACAAAAGGGCTAATTTTTCTATATAACCGCGGGGTATAACCCTTTATCATTAGTGTCTCTTCGAGACTGTCGGGATAATCATTCCTTGGCTTATAGGGATGCGTGAGCCTCTGATAGTAATCGCCCCACTCGGCGCCCGACCTCCTCGGCTCGTCATCCATATCGAGCCAATCCGACAGGGTATCGGCAGCGGCATCGTCCTCGTCGAGCAATTTAAGCAGCCGGACATAATTATCGTAAAGCTTCTCATTAGACACTCCCGTATTCGGATATACAATTCTAAGGGACACCTTCCCCTGCTCATCGAAACCCCTTATCTCTATATTCCCTTCTTCTTTTTCATAAGCAAAAGAAAGCCCCTCTTTATCCATCGTCATATAGGGATTTAATTTCCTCATCTCCTCTAATCCCGCATTTGCCATATCAACCCCTGCCCTTGCAAGCAGGCTTGCCTTCTGACTGTTTTTGAAATTATTAGTATTGGTTACGGAGATATAAATCCCATAGACAAGCTCCGTTACGGCAGCAATAATAACAGCCGTAACGAGAAGTGTGATTATAAGGGCAAAGCCCTTTTCCGAGCGCAGCATATAAATAAAAGGTTGAGGTTAAGGTTAAGGCTAAGGCAAAAAACAAATCTCAACCTCTATCTTTACCTTTACCTTTTCTGTGTTCATCTTATTCTCGGCACGGCAATGGCTGATAGCTCTTTTCCTTCGTCTGTGATAACCGCTGCCCTGACTGCATCCGGAAGTCTTTTTTCGAGAGAGGCATCCCATGCCGATGCCCAATCCTTCCCGTTAAAAAATCCGACCTCGAATCCCTTTATCCCCTTTAATACCTCGATTCCCCGCTTACTGCCTGCAGGGACAGGTTTAGATTTATCTTCGCCATAAGGATTCCGGGTCTCACGATAGAGAATCCCCTCTCCATTTTCTTCTTCCACAAAATAGCCGACAGCCATGAGGTCCGATGCAGGCGAGCCTTCTTTTAATGCAGGCCGGGTAAAGCAGGTAAAAGATAAAATAGATGTAAGCCCTTTCTTTTCCCCTTTAAAAATCGTTCTACTATTTGTATCTTTAAAATATACGCTGTTTACCTCTCTGACAAATTGGTCTAAGAAATGACCTGTATCGAGGCGCCGCTCCAGCTTATCTTCAACCGCCTCCGTTACTCTATGTATGGAAAAGAAGGCTGCATACAGAGCAGTCAGCAGAATCGAGGTAATCGCAACCGCTATCAGCAACTCTATTAATGTAAATCCTTTATTCCAAAATCCTGCCCTTATAAAATCGAAAAATGATAAGGGAGAAGAAACTTTTCTCGAACGACTTTTTAGTTTTTCTTTTGTTCCGCAAAATTTAAAAAATAAAGCAAAAGAAAAAATAACGGAAGCGAGAGGAAAGTTTCTTCTCTTATAAAATTCTCTCGTCATTTTGCGTAAATTTTTATTTATAAGCTGCTAAATCGGATTTTGGGTTTATCTCTCCAGTCTGTAGGAAACATAGGATACCTCTCTGTCCTTTCCCCACAAAACCTTAAGACTAATCTGTTTAAGACCCTTAAACTCCGTATCCTCTACATTTACACGATAAGAAAATTCCGGGAAACCTTTGCCGAAATCTCCCTCTGCTTTTTCCATACCCCTAATCCCTATTTCCTCCATCTTTTCCATTCCAACGATAGAGGCAATTATAATATTTTCGTTATCCTCTATTAGATTCAGGTGATAATTGAGGCTCGTTAAAGCCGTAATCACAACACCGGCTGTAATAGCAAGAGCTATCATAACCTCGAGGAGCGTAAAGCCTCCGGTTTTTACCATCATTTATATACCCTAATTCAAAAACCTGTGAAAAACTTTTTGAGCGACTTTTTAACCCATATTATGCACGAACGATTTATATAAGACCTTATGTCCCTGTAGCGACTGTCAAATTTTCACTTTTCCATGGATGGTAAAAAGTGAAAATTTCCACAGTTCAGACAGCCATGGACGGCTGTCTGAACGGCAAGCGGAAGGGACATAAGGTCTTTCACGCATTTTTTGGGTTTAAATTTTCTTTTGTTCCTTTAAAATTCAAAAAAGAGCAAAAGAAAATTTAACGGAAGCGAAAAAAGGTTTTCACAGGTTATATCATCAAATTATTCGATATTCCAATTCTCGATGTCCTTATCAAATCCTTCCCCTCCCCTCACTCCGTCGGCCCCGTAAGAGACAATATCATAGTCCCCATGAACGCCCGGAGAGATGTAGATGTAGGGATTACCCCACGAATCCGCAGGTATTTTCTTTTTTTCGAGGTATCCGCTTTCGCGCCATTTCTTCGGTATAACTCCCACAGCAGGTTTTTCTATCAGGGCATCGAGACCCTGCTCCGTCGAAGGATATACTCCGTTATCTATTTTGTAGAGCTTCAATGCCGTCTCGAAATTCTTTATCTGAATCTTTGCCTCTACAACCTTTGCCTCATCCGCCCTGCCGATAATCCGAGGAGCTACAACGGCAGCCAGTATTCCAAGAATCAAGATAACCACCATCAACTCTATAAGAGTAAACCCCGACTGATTTTTGCTTTCCATTTACACACCTCCATAAGAAATAATAAAAAATTAGCCACAGATACACACAGCGTGGCAAAGCCACAACCCAAAAAACAAAAGACTTGAACACGAATGGCACGAATGGACGAATTACACGAATTAATAAAGCATAAAAATAAATTAGTTTTTATTCGTGCTATTCGTATATTCGTGTAATTCGTGTTCCTGTATTTAAAAAACATTGCTAAAAAAACAAGATTTTTTAACCTTGTATTACAGATGGATGCAGATAAAAGCTTTTAAAAATCTTTTCTATCTGTGTTTATCCGTGTCCATCTGTGGCAAAAAAATTTTCTTTTTTGTTCATCTAATCTTTAAAAAGACTTTCACAGCTTATATTTTACTATCTTATTATCCGATTCAATTCAAACATAGGGAGCAGTATGGCGATTACGATAAACCCCACGACTATCCCCATGAACAGAATCATTAACGGCTCCAAAAGGGAGAGTCCCCTTTTTATCCCGAACTCGAACTCCTGACGGTATGTCTCGGATACCTTTAATAGCATATCCGACAGATTGCCCCCCTTTTCTCCGACAGTAATTATATGACAGACAACCGGGGGTATAAGAGCCTCGCTCTTTTTGATGCTCGCAGAGAGAGATGCGCCGCCTATTACATCGCCGATTGCCATGTCTATCACCTTATTGAAGACCGTGTGATTCAAGACCCCCTTTGTCATTTCAAGAGACTTGAGCATAGGTATGCCTCCTTTCAAGAGGCTTCCCAAAGTTCCTGTCATGGTGTTTATATGAAAATGGGTAATATGACTGCCGATATAGGGGATTTTGAGGAGAAGCCTGTCTATTAAAGCCTTGCCCGACGGTCTTTTGATAAAAAATTTTATACCCCATGTCCCGGCCGCTCCTCCGGCAATCAACAGATACCAGTAATGCCCGATAAAATCGGTAAACCATAGAAGGATTATCGTAATTAAGGGGAGAGGGTTTTTTGTGCCTTCAAAGATAGCGGTTATTTTAGGAATCACGAAGACGAATAAGAAAAGGAGGACGCCGGCGCCTACGACAGTCATAAATATAGGATAAGTGAGGGCAGACTGGACATCCCTGACGACCCTATGCCTTACTTCGAGATAATCCGATAGCCTTTGCAAGACTATATCGAGAGACCCGCCTGCCTCGCCTGCCGCAACCATGCCTGTATAAATACCGGAGAATATCTCCGGATAACCGCCCAAAGCATTTGACAGAGAACTGCCTTCTGAGATTTCATCTCTTACATGAAGAAGAACGGCTTTGAGCCTCTTATTCTTCTCCTCCTTTGCCAGCACACCGAGGGCGTCCGGGAGTGTCGCGCCCGAAGATAACAGGGAAGCAAATTGCCGTGTCATAAGGGCAAGCTCATAGGCAGATACCTTCTTCCCTATCCACTTTTCCAAGCCTGCCTCGGATATTTTTAACGGATAGAGACCCTCCTTTTTCAATCTCTGAGCCGCATCCTTAACACCGACTGCATCGAGGCTGCCTGCAACCCGTCTCCCGTTTGCATTATAGGCATTATAATTAAATATGGACATAAAGTTAGTTTATAAAGTCGTAAAGTCAAAAGTTCATAAAGTAGATTGCTTCGTCGCTATCGCTCCTCGCAATGACACTTTTGTTTTGTGTGTCATTGCGACCCCTGATAGAATCATTCAGGGGGAAGCAATCTCAAATATTGGAATTCCTATACATTAAATTAGCCCCCTCACCCTCCCCTCTCCCCTGAGGGGAGAGGGTTAGGGTGAGGGGAACTTATATTGAAATTCCTATACTTTAAAGTAACTTAACTTTATAACTTTACAAACTTTCTAACTTTATACTCAATTTATCTGTATCACCCTCATAACATCATCGAGGCTTGTAATGCCGG
>CAYMMR010000141.1:0-7564 GCA_964391545.1 uncultured Nitrospinota bacterium
GCAGGTTTACATAGACCGTCCCACCCCACCAGTTATGGGCGATTTCATGAGCAATCATCGTAAAATCGGTCTTTGAAAGGGTTATGACACCCGAGCCGTGATTATAGCTTCTGTAGGCATGGGGGGTTATTATAAAGGTCAGATTTTTAAAACCGTCGTCTCCGAACCGCTCTTTGAAAAATTCATGGCATAAGATTATATTTTCTATGGACTTGCCCATATTTTCGCTGTGATACACAGGAGAATAAAGATTATAAGCGACCCCGTTTACATTCTTCGATAATTTGTTGAAATGGCCGCCTATTAACGCAAATCCTGGGGCAGGCCTTTCCGACTTATAGATGAATTTCTTCTCCCTGCCGTCTTCTGTTATAATAATCTTGCCTGGCAGCGCCGGCGCAAGGGAAACGGGAAGATAGCCTGTAATATCGAATGTAAAAAGACCCTGAAAATCCATTGGATACCACAGGTCTTCGTTTCTTAATATGAACTCTTTTTCTTTTATATATCCGTCGCTGAATCCGAGAGGACTCAAGCTCCCTTCATAAACGAGGTTTAGAATCGAGGCGTCGTCCTTTTTGGTTTTTTCCGGAAGAATAAGCAGGTTGATAAGCCATATCCTGTATGCCTTAACATCCCTGTCATTATATTTTATGCGGTTAATTTTCAAACTATCGTTCAGGAAAAATATAATATACCGTTTGTCCCTTGAAAAATTGACCTTTATATCGCAGCCTGCGGCGAGCAAGCCCCTTTCCGGAAAGACCTTAAGATTTATCCTGTAATCGCCGATATGCTGTCCCTTTGCAAGCATATCTACGGTTCCCATTGCAAGCTTTAAGATAAAAGGGCTTCTATTTGTAATGAGGAGGTAATAGGAAAGAGAAGACAGAAGACCGAGAATTGAAAACAGAAAAATGGTAAATAACAGGAAATTTCTTTTTAATCGCATACTTCTTTTAACGAACAGCCCCTGCATTTTTCTTTATCCCTCTCTATAGGGCATTTGCCCGATATGCCGAGGTGGCATAGGGCAAAGTCGTATTTAACGGGGTCTTCGGGGTCAAAACGTTTCAGGTTATCCGTTATCTCCTCTGCCATTTTCCAGCCTGCATTTTTAAGCTGCGTCAAACCGATATGGCTGCAAATCCTTGCTATGTGCGTATCGAGAGGTATTATCAGCTTTGACGGATGTATTCCGTTCCATATACCGAAATCAACTCCGTCTCCCGAGCGGACCATCCATCTGAGATATAGATTAAGCCTCTTGCATGCGCTTCCATCTGCGGGTGAAGGAAAAAATTGCCTTAATCCCATGGGATATGTCCTTTTCCCGTAAATAGGGGCGGTATCGAGCGAAATAAAATATTTTATAAATCCCTTCAATGCGCCGGCTATATTTCCGTCCGCGGGTCCATAAAAAGAGTAAAAGAGATTTTTCAGAGAGCCGTATTCAATCAATGCCGATTTTATAAAATAAACAAGGCAGGCAATATCCTTTTCGGAATTAAATCTGTAGCTTATTCCATCGAACAGACGGCTATTTTTAGCAGGGTCGAAATTTATAACGAATTCCCGCAGCGGTTTGCCCGAAGGAATGGAAAGTATTTTATTAATAACAGGCTTGAATAGGGTTATATTGCCATAGGATAGAGACGAGGCTATCATGCCAGCAATCTCGATATCCTCTGCCCTGCTGTATCTGTGAGGAAATTCAATCGGGTCATGCTCCACCCGTGATTTTAAATCGTATTCCGTATAAAATCTATCGAGAATCTTTTTTAAATTCCGGCGCATATTAAATTAAGATTTTTGCAGTATTACTAAAATTAATTGTTGCATCAAAACAGTGTAATTACAATATAATTATTGCAGGAGCCGGAGCAGGTCTTCCATTAAGAATTTCCGTTGACCGATATTTTGGGGTTTGGTAGACTTTAAATATGAAACGGCATATCGGGCAGTTTCTGAAATATCTTCAGGCGGAAAAGAATGTATCGGAAAGCACGTTGCGGAATTATTCTATGGATATGGAGCAGTTTGAGAGATTTTTAAAGGACACGAATTTATGCCCATCAGAAATCCCCCCCAATCTCCCCTTTAATAAAGAGGGGGGAAGCGGTATTGATATAAAAAAAATAGACAATGTGGTTATAAGAACATTCCTCGGCAAACTGCATAGGGAAGGGAATTGCAATAATTCGATGGCAAGAAAGCTGTCTACTTTAAGGACATTTTTTAAGTATCTCTGCCGCGAAGGGTATCTCCAGAAAAATCCTGCCCGATTGGTTGCCACTCCTAAGAAGGCAAAAAAGATACCGGCGTTTCTGTCAATAGACGAGGCATTCAGATTAATGGATGTGCCGGATACGAAGACATTGGCAGGTTTAAGGGATAAGGCAATGCTCGAGACCCTTTATGGCGCAGGCCTGCGAATAAGCGAGCTTGTTTCTCTGGATATAAATGATATAGACTTGGAAAAGGGATATGTAAGGGTATTCGGCAAAGGGAGGAAGGAGAGGATAGTCCCGCTCGGCAGAAAAGCTTGCGATGCAATAAGGGAATATCTTAATAAGGGGCAAGGGGACAACCCCCTCAATCCCCCTTTATTAAGGGGGAAGGGCAAGGGGAAAGAAGAAACAGGGGCGCTTTTTTTGAATATGCGTGGAGGAAGGTTGACATCGAGGAGCGGATGGAATATTGTAGATAAATATGCAAGAAGGGGGGCAATTGCAAGGCATGTAAGCCCTCATGCCTTACGGCATACCTTTGCCACTCATTTATTGGAAGACGGGGCGGATTTAAGGGCGATTCAGGAGCTTTTGGGACATGCCAGTCTTTCGACGACGCAGAAATATACCCATGTGAACCTCGAGCAGTTGATGAAGGTATACGATAGGGCGCATCCTAAGGCATGATAAAGTATCAAAGTGTCAGAGTATCAGAGTGTCAGAGACTTAAATCCTATGCTTTGATACTATGACACTATGACTCTTTGACACTATAAAAATTATGTTTCACGCAACTACAGTATTACTGATAAGACATAACGGCAAGGTTGTTATTGCCGGCGACGGACAAGTTACATTCGGCAATACCGTCATGAAACACAATGCAAAGAAGGTGAGAAGGCTTTATAATGACAAGATAATTGCCGGTTTTGCAGGCGCGGCAGCAGACGCATTTACACTCTTTACGAAATTCGAGGAGAAGCTCGAAAAATATAACGGCAATATAACCAGGGCAGCGGTTGAACTGGCTAAAGACTGGAGGACGGATAAGGTGTTAAGGAGGCTCGAGGCTCTGCTTGCAGTTGCAGATAAGGATTCCTCTTTCATTATCTCCGGTACAGGTGATGTAATCGAGCCTGATGACGGTATTGTCGGTATAGGCTCGGGCGGAGCCTATGCGCAATCTGCTGCAAAGGCGCTGTCACTGCACTCGAATTTAGAGGCAAAGAGGATTGCCGAAGAGGCGATGAAGATAGCGGCAAATCTCTGCATCTACACAAACGATAAAATAATTATCGAGGAGTTGTAACTAAAAAACATTTGCCACAGAGTTCATAGAGAAAAAAACTAAATTTTTTGACACAGATGGACACTGATTAGTTATGATTTTTTCTGTGCCAATCATAATTTATCTGTGTCTTTCAGTGTCTTTGTTTTTTTTGTCTTTTTGTCTTTCTCTGTGTCCTCTGTGGCTAATTATTTGAGGTTTAAAATGGAAATGCTTGCTAAAAAAATAGAAGAGAAACCTGTTGAGCAGGTATTGGATAAAGAGGCGCAGTTGACTCCGAGACGGATAGTCGAGGAACTGGATAAATATATCATAGGGCAGAAGAAGGCAAAGAGATCCGTTGCCATAGCCCTTAGAAACCGCTGGAGGAGGCAGCAGTTGTCTCCGGAACTCAAGGAAGAGGTAGCGCCAAAGAATATAATAATGATAGGGCCTACAGGTGTGGGAAAGACCGAAATAGCAAGGAGGCTTGCAAGGCTTACCAATTCGCCATTTGTAAAGGTAGAGGCGTCAAAGTATACGGAAGTCGGATATGTAGGAAGGGATGTAGAGTCAATGGTAAGAGACCTGACGGAGGTCTCTAAGAATATGGTAAGAGAGGAAAGGGCATTAGAGGTAAACGAGACGGCAAGGGCAAATGCAGAGGAGAGGATACTCGACCTCCTCCTGCCGCCGCCCCCATCGGCTAAAAGGGGAGCGGAAAACGGCCCGACGACCCCATCATTGATACCGGAGCGCGATGAGGGGGGGCAAAAACATTATCAGGAGACAAGGGAGAAATTCAGAAAATATCTAAGAGAGGGGAAACTGAACGAAAGAACCGTTGAGTTGGAGGTAGAGCAGAGAATATTGCCGATGATAGAGGTTGTCTCGAATACTGGTATCGAAGACCTCGATATAAATATAAAAGATATGCTTGGAAATATCATGCCCCAGAAGAAAAAGATGAGAAAGGTAAAGGTGTCGGAGGCGCTTACAATCCTGACACAGGAAGAGGCGCAGAAGCTCATCGATATGGATAAGGTTATAAAAGAGGCGATAAACAGGGTAGAGCAGTCCGGAATAATCTTTATTGACGAGATAGATAAGGTTGCAGGCAGGGAGGCCGGTCACGGTCCAGATGTATCGAGGGAAGGCGTCCAGAGAGACCTCCTTCCTATAGTGGAAGGCTCTACAGTAAGCACAAAATACGGCGCAGTAAGGACGGACCATATCCTCTTTATTGCAGCAGGCGCATTTCATGTATCGAAGCCCTCGGATTTAATCCCTGAGCTTCAGGGACGATTTCCGATAAGGGTAGAGCTCGATTCCCTCGGCAAGGAGGAATTTATAAGGATACTTACGGAGCCTCAGAATGCCCTTATAAAACAGTATGTGGAACTCTTGAAAACCGAGGGGGTAGAGATAAATTTCAATGATAATGCAATCGCAGAGATAGCGGCGCTGGCTGCTCTGGTGAACGATAGGATGGAGAATATAGGCGCAAGGAGACTCCATACGATAATGGAGAGACTGCTGGACGACATATCCTTTAATGCGCCAGACCGTCAGGAAAGGAAATTTGCAATAGACTCAAAATATGTCAAAGAGAGGCTTCAGGATGTGGTTAAAGATGAGGACTTGAGCAGGTATATACTGTAGTTAAGAGTTGAGAGTTAAGAGTTAAAATTATGGGCAAGGAAAAATCAATCAGAGAAATGGAGAAGCTGATTAAGAAGGCGGATGTGCTGCTCGAGGCGCTGCCTTATATAAGGAATCTCTATAAAAAGACCATTGTCATAAAATACGGCGGGAGCGCGATGGTTGTAGAGGAGTTAAAGAAAAATTTTGCAATGGATATTGTTCTCTTAAAGTATATAGGAATCAACCCTGTTATAGTTCACGGCGGCGGACCCCAGATTGGAAAGACGCTTGAGAAGATGGGAAAAAAATCGCAGTTTGTAGAAGGCCTGCGTGTTACGGATGAGGAGACCATCGATGTGGTGGAGATGGTTTTGGGCGGCAAGGTTAATAAAGAGATAGTCGCTTTGATTAACAGGCACGGCGGAAGGGCAGTGGGTTTGAGCGGAAAGGACGGCGGTTTAATACAGGCAAAGAAATATAAGGTTGTAAAATCCTCCCCTGAGACAAATCGTCCTGAAATAATAGATATAGGCATGGTCGGAGAGGTGGAGTCAATCGATGCAGACGTTCTTAATACCCTCGATGACGGCGGCTTTATCCCTGTTATTGCGCCTGTAGGCGTAGGGGAGCATGGTGAGGCTTATAATATTAATGCGGACTTTGTTGCAGGCAGCATAGCATCGAGCATTAAGGCGGAAAAACTTGTTTTATTGACGGATGTAGAAGGGGTTAAAGGGAAGGACGGGACACTTTTATCCACGCTTAACAAAAAAGACATCGAGCATCTCATTAAAAAAGGCGTTATTACCGGCGGGATGCTGCCAAAAGTCGAGTGCTGCCTAAAGGCATTGGCTGACGGTGTTAAAAAGACCCACATTATAGACGGCAGGGTAAAGCACGCCGTCCTCCTCGAAATATTCACTGACGAGGGTGTGGGGACGCAGATTGTGGAGAATTAATGTGTGAATAAGACCATATATCCCTTCCGCTTGCCGTTTAGGGATATATGGTCTTCTCTAAATTGTTCGTGCATAATTTGGGTTGAACATTAGGTTTAATTCTGTATGACAGTTCCAGAAACATTCATGGCATTGTGAAAGCTCTTTTCTCGCCCCCTTCAATTTATCGGAATACCAAAGGTCTCTCAGTCTTACCCCGTTTTTCACGACTCCAACAGACCTGTCCTTTTCTATCCAGGGCCAGCACGGAAAGACCCTGCCGTAGCAGTCTACCATGATATGCGAGTATCCGACATAACAGGTGAGCGGATTCTTTTTTCCCTCAAAGCAGGTCTTGAAAAGATTTATATATCCTGTGGAATTTTCAAAAAACCGGCTGTCCCAATTTGCAATGAGACTATCTACAACCTTTTTCATCTTCTCCTGCTCGGCGTTAAAAACCCCTTCGGCGTCTTTTTTAAAAGAGAAATCGTGGACAGGCATAAAGCCGAGATGGTCAACACCGAGCCCTTTCAGAAGTATTATTATTTCCTCTATCTCATCTGCATTTTTAGAGCTTATCACTGTTACGGTATTTATCATCGGACTCCCTTTCTTATCTTTGAATTTTTTAAGATTCTCGATTGCCATTATTGCTTTTTTGAGTCCATTCTTCGCCCCTCTCAATTTTTCAAAGGTCTCGTCCGTTGAGCCGTCAAAGGATATATTTATAGAATCGAGTCCCATAGTCATTAATTTTTCGGCAATCTCCTCGTCAATCAGATAGCCGTTCGTATTTATATTCGTAATCATCCCCGATTCTACGGATGTTTTTAGAAGGGTAAATATGTCTTTTCTCAGCAGGGCTTCTCCGCCTGTAAATCCCAATCCTGTAGTTCCCAATTCGGCAAAATCATGTATAATCTCCATCATTTTCTCAGTATCGAATTCTTCGAGTCCTTCCCTTTTAATCTTTCCAGCCCTCCGGGGATAATCGCACATAACGCAGTCGCTGTTGCACCTGTAAGTAACAAATAGAGAGCCGTTTATAGGTCCCGAGAGCGGTTTTTCTATCCTCTGAGAAATAGGGATTGTCAGGTATTTCCATGCCTGTGCAGGAAACCAGAAGAAATCGCCTCTCTTTAACCTATTCAATATTAATTTATAGTATGTCCCTCTCATCCCAACACACCCCTGACAGCAGAAAAGACCTCATCTGACGTAATAGTCTCCATGCACTCGACACCTATTTTGCAATTAGCGGATTTCATATTCAAAGGGCTTAAACATGGACTGCATGGGAGTCCTTTATATATTACTATGTGATTTTCGCCTATTGGCCCATAATGTTTTGGAGTCTCGGGTCCAAATAGAGATACGGTCTTTGTCCCTACGGCTTCGGCAACATGGAGCGGACCGGAATCGTTGGATATGACGAGCCGGCATTTTTTGTATAATGCAGCCAATTGCTTAAGGGATAATTT
>CAYMMR010000142.1:0-7453 GCA_964391545.1 uncultured Nitrospinota bacterium
CAGCTCCAAGGGGATAAGGCTGCAATTCACCATTAGAAGGCTCAATTATCGGATGGGTATCAAAGTTGTGATTATGACCACCATTATTATCAGAAATATCTACAGGTGCTTTCAGTCCTATAATCTTATAGGTGAAGGTGCAATCACATTCTTCTACTGTCGCATAACCTGGTCTGAAAACTAAACAATAACACCTTGCTGAAGAACCTGTGCTGGAAGGATTTCCCGGTAATGCTGGATTTATAGAAAAATCTCTATAGTTTGTATAGCCACTGTAGTAGCTATAGGCAGGATTAACACTGAATAATAATCCCAAAAATCCAAAAAGTATATACTGCAAATATTTTCTAATCATAAATAATCCTCCTCTCTAAATATAGATTTAAAAATTAGTCTACTACTCCCCTTCCTAAAGTCAATATAGAAAAAATACACATTTTTTATATGTGAGTTTTTTCTATATGATATTTTGAGATTCTTCGGCTGACGCCTCAGAATGACATTGCAATGCGTCTTTTAATGAATAGGAGGCTAATGGATGGATTCAGTTTTCTTTTGATATTTTTAAAATACCCTTTTCATAGGCAAAGGCAATGGCATGTGATATGGATTTGAGGTTGAGTTTATGCACGATGTGATAAATATGGTTTCCAACTGTTCCAAGTTCTATAGAGAGTTTATCTGCTATCTCTTTATTCCTTAAACCTGTAGCTTTTAATCTCAATATCTCTATTTCTCTCTCTGTGAGGAGATAATCGTTCCCGGCAGAGTGGGGGGGAATGGTTGAGCTTCCCTGTGATGAAGCAATCTCCGGCTCTAATATCTGAATCTTTTTATACAGATGTCTTATCTGCCTCTTTTTGTAATAAAGGCTTTCTGCATTTTTTATCCGCTGGTGTAAGATGTCATAATCAAATTCCTTAGTAAGATAATCTAAAGCACCGTTTTTAAAACATTCTGCTGCGGTTTCAGCATCATTAATCACACTCATCATGATATATTCTATATCAGGTCTTTCCGTTTTTATCGTCTTTAAGATTTCTGTTCCTCTAATGTCCGGAAGTCTAATATCTATGAGAGCAATCTGAACTTCATCCTCCTTTAATTTATTTAATGCCTCTCTTCCACTCTCTGCTTGTATAATCCTGTATTCCTTTTTTAATATTGCCTCTAAGGTATCTCTCATGCTCTCGTCGTCTTCAATAATTAATATGGTTGTATCGTGAGGTTTCATAGGGTTTTATAGAAAATTCTGTAATCCGTTGCAAATATATCACGAAATTATCTCTCCAATCAATTCTTAAAAGGATTCATCGGCTTGAATTTAACTTTGAATTATGCCATTCTTTGTAGCAATGATTTATCTGAGCATAATAATTCCTGCTTACAATGAAGAGAGAAGAATTGCCAGCACCCTTACAAAGATACTGAACTATCTATCTGACAGAGACTACACATGGGAGATAATCCTTGTTGATGACGGCTCTACTGACAGGACACTATATAAGGCGAGAGAGGTTATAAGGGATGAGAGGTTGATAATTATTGAAAACCCAGTCAATCATGGTAAAGGATATTCTGTAAAGAAGGGGATACTTGCTTCAAAGGGAGAGATTCTCCTCTTTTCAGATGCAGACCTTTCTACGCCGATTGAAGAAATGGATAAAATGCTGTCATGGATTGAAAAAGGTTATGATATTGTAATAGGCTCAAGGGCTTTGCCGGACTCTATTATTGAACTGCCACAGGCATGGCACAGGCAGACAATGGGGAAGATATTTAACCTCCTTGTCCATACCGTTGTTTTAAAGGGTTTCAAGGATACGCAGTGTGGGTTTAAGTGTTTTAAAAGGGAGGGCGCTTTAAAAATATTCAATCTTCAGAGGATTACAGGATTTGCCTTCGATGTGGAAATACTCCTCATTGCCAGAAAATTTGGATTCAATATAAAAGAAGTTCCGGTTAGATGGATGAACTCTCCTGAATCGAAGGTGCATATTATAAAAGGCTCTCTTTCAATGCTTATAGAACTTTTTAAGATGTGGTATTACTGGAAAAGATAGGGATGCACCACAAAGACCATGTCTTTTGGAAAAGGATTATCAATTTCAAGATACACTGCCATAGCTATAATTATTGTAGTCTCCGCAGCAGTTTACCTAAACACCCTCTCCAATGGATTCGTCTACGATGATGAAGCTCAGGTGTTGAATAATCACTGGATAAGAAATGTAAAATATATCCCCGAGATATTCCTTTCAGATGTGCGGGGGTTTAGGGGCGAAGGGGTTTCAAACTATTACCGCCCCCTGATGCACATTATATATATGATTAATTATTATATCTCAGGATTAAATCCGCCGGTATTTCATTTAACGAATATTATATTTCATGCCGGGGTTTCAGTCCTTGTCTTTATGATTGCTTTAATGTTTATACAACCCCCTAATCCCCCTCCCCGATTAATACCTTCGGGGACAAGTTTATTAAGGGGGACCAAACAACTCCCTGCCTTCTTTGCAGCCCTCCTCTTTGCCACTCACCCCATCCACACAGAGGCTGTTGCATGGATAGGCGGGATACCGGAACTATCATTTACATTCTTTTATCTCCTCTCCTTTTATTTATATGCAACACGGAAAAAGGGGATTATTCTCTCCCCCGTCTTTTTCTTTTTTGCCGCCCTCTGTAAAGAAACTGCCATTACACTACCAATTCTTTTAATTGTTTATGACTATTCATTTTCTAAATCCAACGACCCGCCATCGTGGGTTCCCCGAAATCTGAAATCTAAAATAATCCGATACATCCCTTATCTTATCGCTATCTGTTTATACTTTATCTTGAGAATCTATGCCATAGGAGGCATTGCACCTTTAAAGATACACAGTGAGTTAAGCATCTATCAGTGTGTTATAAATATCTTCCCCCTTTTCATGCAGTATATCGAAAAAGTTATCCTGCCCCTAAATCTTAATGTTTTCCATATCTTTCATCCAATCTCATCTATCTTTGAATGGAGGGGTGTAATATCTATTATAGTTGCAATAACCTTTATCCTTACAATATTTTTCTTACAAAGGGTGAACAGGATAGCCTTCTTCAGCCTCTTATGGATAGTCATTCCATTGCTTCCTGTTCTTTACATCCCTGCACTCGGAGAGAATACATTTACAGAGAGATACCTTTACCTTCCATCTGTTGGATTTGTTTTCATTACATCTGCAGCAATAGAAAGGTTTACCCATTCAAGAGAGTGGAAAATCTTTTATCCTGCTGCTGTTTCTATATTAATCATTATCATCGTAACATCTTTATATTCTACAGGCACAATAAAGAGAAATTATATCTGGAGAGATAATTATACCCTCTGGTATGATACAGTAAAAAAATCATCTGATGGGGCTTACCCTAATAATAATCTCGGAAAGGCTTACTATGACATGGGATTAATTGATAAAGCAATGGAACATTATGAGATTGCTATAAGACTAAAACCGGATTATCCAGAGGCTCATAATAACCTCGGCATCGCTTACCATATCAATGGCAGGACCGATAAATCTATTGAGCATTTTAAGATTGCTTTGCAGATAAGCCCGAATTTTCCGGAGGCTCGCAGTAACATAGGGGCAGCCTATCAGAGCAATGGCCTGATTGATAAGGCTATAGAACATTATATGGCTGCCCTGAAGTTAAACCCAAATAATCCTGCGGCTCACAATAATTTGGGTAGGGCGTATTACGATAAAGGATTGCCGGATAAAGCCATTGAACATTATCAGATTGCCCTGAAATTAAGGCCTGATTTCCCGGAGGCAAGGGAGAATTTTAAAAATGTCCTTGAGGTCTTCAGAAAAAACAGGCAATAATATAAAGGTGTTTTAAAGAGGAGGAAATATGGACTTTGAGCTTACAGAAGAACAGAAGATGATAAAAGATACGATGAGGAAGTTTGCAGAGGAGGAGATTGTGCCTGTTGCAAGGGCAAATGATATAAATGAGCATTTCCCCCTTGAGATAATAAAAAAGATGGCGCCGCTTGGTTTTCTTGGCGCGCCTATTCCCGAGAAATATGGCGGCGCCGGACTTGATTTTATAAGCGATGCGATAATATTCGAGGAGATAGGAAGGGCGGATTCTTCAATAAGGACGACACTCTCCGTTCAGGTTTCATTGGTCGAATTTATACTCTTAAATTGGGGGACAGAGGAACAGAAGGAGAGGTATCTCCCCCGTTTATGCAGAGGCGAGATAATTGGCTGTTTTGCCCTGACAGAGCCCGGTGCCGGGAGTGATGCTGCTAATCAGTCAACTACTGCAACTTTTACTGATAAAAGGATGGACGCTTAACGGGACAAAGACATGGATAAGCAACGGCGGCATTGCCGATATTTCAATTGTCTTTGCCCAAACGGATAAGAGTAAGGGGCATGACGGAATTGCGGCATTTATTGTAGAAAAGGGAATCTCGGGTTTTTCTACGAAAGATATAAAAGGGAAGCTTGGCTTAAGGGCATCCAATACTGCAGAGCTTATCTTTGAGGATTGCGAGATTCCAAAAAATGCCATGCTTGGCAAGTCAGGGGATGGATTTAAGATTGCTATGAGAGGCCTCGATAATGGAAGGTATGGCGTTGCCTCCGGATGTGTCGGGATTATTCAGGGATGTATAGATGTATGCGTGAAATATGCAAAAGAGAGGCATCAATTTGGAAAACCGATTGGAAGCTTTCAATTGATACAGGAAAAAATAGCGAGAATGGTTATAGATTGCGACGCCTCCAGGCTCCTCGTATACAGGGCAGGGGATTTAAAGAACAAGGGTGTAAAAAATACGATTGAGACATCTATTGCCAAATATTTTGCGAGCGAGTCGGCGGTAAGGGCTGCCACAGAAGCGATTCAGATATTCGGCGCCTACGGCTATTCGAACGAATATCCTGTGGAGAGATATTTAAGGGATGCTAAGGTGGCTACCATTTATGAGGGGACATCGGAGATACAGAAATTGGTTATAGGCCATCACGCACTCGGAATAAAGGCATTCAGCTAAATATTTTGCCACAGACTTTCACTGACTTTATAAGACAGGTAGATGTAAAGGGAGAGGTAGAGCAAAAGTCTTTGCCTTTATCTATACCTTTACCTCATCTTTAAGTCTGTATTTGTCTTTGGCTAAAGCCTTCCCGACCTCAGGATTGATATTGCAAGCCAGAGTCCCAATAAGCCCGCCACAAGATAGCCTATTACGCCCAGCATGGGAAAACCGAAGAGGAGGGGGCCTTTGCCCGATAACATTATTATCGAGGAGCCTACTACAATGGCGGATATAATGAGAGAAAAGGAGAGACGGTTGCTGGATTTATCCATATCCCGTATAAGCCTGTCCAATCCGCTGTGGACAAACTCGATTTTCAACCTGTCTTTTATAATCTTTCTTAATATATTGCCGACCTGACCGGGTATCTCTTTCAGAATATCGTTTAAATTTCCCAATGTCCTGTATGCCTTTGTAATCTGATAGGCCGGATTCATTCTTTTTTTTATCAACTCGTTCGCAAAGGGTTTTGCATCCTCGATAATCATGATGTCCGGGTCGAGCGCCCTTGCCAGCCCCTCGATAGTAATGAGCGTCTTGCCTAAAAGTATAAGGTCATTGGGAACCCTTGCCTTATACTGTATTGCCAGTTGAAGCATTTCGCTCAATACCTTTCCTGCCTGTATCTGCTTCAGAGTCTTACTGTAATACGGCTCTATCAAATCGCGCAAATCGCTCTTAAACGACTTTATGTCTATATCCTCTGTCAATAAACCGAGCCTTATATATTCGGAAATCAGACGGTCGTAGTCGAGGTCAATAATGGATAAGAATGTATTTGCAAGGCTCTCCATGACATCATCATCAGCCCTGCCTACTATGCCGAAATCTACAATCCCTATTCTTCCGTCCTGCATTATTAGAAAATTTCCCGGATGCGGGTCGGCATGAAATAATCCGAACTCCAGTATCTGCCTCAAAAAAGCGTTAGCGCCGTTCTTTGCTATTAATTTTTTATCATGCCCTGCCTCCTCTATCCTCTTTATCTCATGAATCGGAATCCCTTCTATCCTTTCCATTGTCAGAATATCATTTGTCGTATGCTCCCAATAGACTTTCGGTATATATACTGTGCCGTCCCCCTCGAAATTTTCTCTAAATTTTGCCGCATTGCTCCCTTCGAGATTAAAATTCAACTCCCTCTTAATTGTCTTTGAAAACTCCTCGACTATTCCTGCAGGGTTATAAAGCTTGCCGTGAGGGAGGTATCTTTCGATGAGACCTGCCAGATAAAATAGTATACTTATATCGGAGGAGAGCTTTTCTCTTAAACCCGGACGCTGCACCTTTACGATTACCATTTCTCCCGTAACCAGAACGGCATTATGAACCTGGGCAATGGATGCCGCAGCCGATGGGATGTCATCGAAAGATGAGAATATTTTATCGAGAGGGGCATGAAGCTCTTCTTCAATATGTCTTTTTGCCTCCGATGCAGGAAAAGGCGGAACTGCATCCTGAAGCTTCCTGAATTCTTCGGCAAAATCCTGCGGAACCAAATCGGGCCTGGAACTTAAAACCTGACCCATCTTTATGAATGTCGGTCCCAGTTCTTCGAAGGCGAGCCGCAGCCTCTCCGGAACGGTATGAACCTCCCTCTCCAGTTCGTATTTCTTAAAGGGGATCATCCTCTTGCCGAGGGAAATGTAACGCTGAAGATTAAGCTGGTCAACCAAAGACCCGAAGCCGTGCTTGATTAAGACATTGGCTATATCCTTAAGTCTCTGGATATTCTGATAGGTCCTTTTTACCCTGGGAAAAGGCATGATTTAGTTGTCAGTGACCGGTGAACAGTGGTTAGTAAACGCTGACCACCGACTGCTATATAGCCTTGTATAAATAAGGCATCAATAGTTTGTCATTGCGAGCGATAGCGAAGCAATCTAAACCTGTTGATAAATCGAGAGATTGCTTCGTCGCTGACGCTTCTCGCAATGACACTTTATGCCGCTTTAATTATGTAAGGATATATAATCACTGCTTTTCGACTTGTTTCTTCAACTGTTCGATTTTTTTCTCCAGACCTCTCACTGCCGAATCCAAATCTTTTTTTTGAACGAGGTCAACTTTGTGGAGGGCGGTCCTTATGCCTTCCTGTATTTTTTTCTCAATCTCTGCTTTCGATTTATCGGCCTTCTTCAGTATTTCGTCTATCAATTTGGCACCTTCGCTCCTTTTAATCTCCCCCCTTTTCACGAGGTCGTCCACAATCTCCTTTATCTTTTTCTCCGATAAATCCATTGCGCCTAAACCTAAAGCCACTGCCTTCCTTAATAGCTCAAACATGGTATCACCCCCTTTTTAAAAGTAAGCTGTCAAATAATAACACAACTGTAAAATTTTAAAAAGTTT
>CAYMMR010000143.1:0-7431 GCA_964391545.1 uncultured Nitrospinota bacterium
TTTTCCATGGATGGTAAAAAGTGAAAATTTCCACAGTTCAGACAGCCATGGACGGCTGTCTGAACGGCAAGCGGAAGGGACATAAGGTCTTTCACGCATTTTTTGGGTTTAATTTAATCCGAATAAAGCGAAAAAATTTTCCTCAAACGACCCCGCACATAAATTATGTGCGGGGAAAAAATAACGGAAGTGAGAGAAAAATTTCTTCGCTGTTTTTCAGTATCGATATAGGAGGGGAAATATAATGAAATTATCTGTTGTCAAAAGCGAAGATATACGGAATTGTGAAGAAAAGGGAGGGCTGTCGGCATATATTCTTAAGATAGAAGGATTTCTTATTAGAAACCGCTGGGTTATTCCTTCTCTGCATATTTTTATGATTTCATTCTATTTGTCCCTTATTCTTATACCTCCTTTCCTTCCACGACCTCCGGAGGATGCCGGTCCTTTTAACAATTTCGTCCTCTTTTCTCATTTTGTATTCTGGTATATCTGGTGGCCCTTTGTGGTCCTCTCTATGATTTTCTTTGGCCGCGCATGGTGCGGGTTTTTATGTCCCGAAGGCGCACTATCGGCATACGTCAGCCGGTTTGGCGGCAACAGTCCCGTGCCGGAGTGGATGAAGTGGGGGGGTATTCCCCTTGTTGCATTCGTTGCAATAACCATATATGGACAATTGGTAGGAGTCTATGAGTATGCTCATCCCCAGCTCTTAATACTTGGAGGCTCCACACTGCTGGCAATAATTTTCAGTCTCATATATACAAAATCTGGCTGGGTATGGTGCAGATACCTCTGTCCTGTAAGCCTTTTATTCGGAGTCTTTTCCCGTCTCGGCGCATTGCATTTCAGGGTAGACCATCAAAGATTGGCTCAATTCGACAAATCCGGCAAGGCGAGTAAAAAAGACCCCTGTCCGGTATTTATCTATCTGCCAAAACTCTCTACAAACCGCTATTGTCTAATGTGTTTTCGCTGTGCCGGCTGGAGAGATTCGATTCATTTAAGCATAAGAAAACCCGGGGAGGAGCTGTTAAATATAAATAAAAGAGAGCCTTTATTTTGGGAGGTAATGTTTCTCTTCGGGGCAATAGGTCTGCCGCTCGGAGTCTTCCTCTGGACAGTAGACCCTCTCTTTATAGATCTGAAGCATCTTATAGGAGGCATAGGAATATATCTCGGAATGGAGAACCTTATAGGCTGGAGCGGCCCGTGGTGGCTTATGAGCAATAATCCTGAAGCAGGCGAGGTCTTTTACCTGATAGATGCAGTATCTATAGTTGTATTTATATTAACGGCGGTTTTTTTAAGCCTCGGTATCCTGTCTATCCTGACGGCAGTTTCCACCGGGCTGCTCTTAAAGAATATGATAGAAAAGATAGACTTCAAGGAATTGTTTACACGGATCGGTTATCTCTATACGCCCATAAGTCTCTTTTCTCTGTTTCTGGGGCTGAGCCAGTTAATCTTCGGTTATTTTATACAGCAGGGATTGGATATGAAGATAGTCCATCTCGTAAGGGCTTCTGTTCTCGGCGCCGGGGCTGTCTGGAGCATTTACCTTGGATTTAAAATAATCGGACTGCAAAGGAGATGGCATCGCAAATGGATTGCATACCTGCCCCATCTTATCGGGGTCGCTTTAATCGTTTTAGCATGGTATCCTGTTCTATTTTGAAAGGCGGATTTTAAACGATGAAAACTCATCGGGAAGATTAAAAGATAACTTTGCCGTTTGCTCGATCGGTATATTTGCAATAGATTTACAATCGCTGCCCTTGTTCTCTCCTTTTGAGCCATAGTAATCAACACAAATCCCGGATTGCAAACTCTGCCCCTTCTTATTTGCTAACGGCTTAACTGTCAGCATTAAGCCGTTATTCCCTCTCTTTACATTTAATATCTTTATATGCCCGTTTTTATAAATTTTTTCTGCCGATTTATTTGGCTCTTTTTTCATTAATTCAGAAACAGCATAGCCCTCCATTTCTGTATTTGTCTGTGCAACCACAAATGGGGTAATGACAAAGAGAATAATTGCAGCCAATAATATCCTTCTCATTTTTCATCCTCCCTTAAAAAGTATCGTCTATAATAAAAATATATTCCCTGTTTCTATAAAAAGCAAGTCTTGCTGCACTTTGTTTCCTCTCTTACTTCCTCTCCCCTATGGGGAGAGGATTGAGGTGAGGGGGATTAAATTTCCTTTACTTTTACGGATTAATCACGCTTTTTTTCATAAAGGAATTTTTTATAGACAAAATCCACGCCCCCGTCCTGCTCTATCTGTTTTAAGACCTCGGATTTTAACTCCCTTATCTGCGGCGGCAGCATCTCTTCCGGGATTGCACCGGCTAAAGGAGCGGAGGAGATGTATGCCTCGATTTGCAGGGCAAGGTCTATATAATAGAATTGAAGCTCGATGCCTTCGGCAGTAGCGGCATTTTTATATATACCTTCCTCTCCTGAGCCTATAATAAGAACCCTATCCGTAATTGCAATGCCTTTCCTTTCAAGGCTCGTGTCGAACATTACGACATATTCCTTATACCCCTTTGTTTCTTCGGCATAGGAGATATGGGTTGGGGCAATCGAAAGCAAAAAAACGACGATATACGATAAAAGCCGCTTCGCAGGAAAGTTCATTTAACCGTCTCCTTTTCTTTCTTACGGCGTGAGCAAAACAGGTTGATTATATATCTCTTTGATAAAATAATGAAGCGAAAATTTCGCTTGACAAAGAATTTATTGGTGTTATGATTTTTAAAAAGATAACACTTAATAAATCGGTATAGTTCACACTGAAAAATGACTTTTTTTCACTTCCGTTATTTTTTCTTTTGCTCAATTTTCAAATTCTTCAATTACGGAACAAAAGAAAAAATAAAAAGTCGTTCAAAAAAGTCATTTTTTCAGTATCAAATTAGTCTAAAAGTTTAAGAGTTTTAAGAAAATGGAGTTTTACTTTTAGACTTTTAGTCTCTTAGACTGAATTATTAATTATGTCGATTACGCGGTTTGGAATATCGTTGGACGACGGTCTTTTGAAAAGGTTCGACAGGCTTATCTCGGAAAAGGGATATGCCAACAGGAGCGAGGCAATCCGCGACCTCATTAGAGACAGCCTTGTAAAAGGAGAATGGGAGGATGGGACAAAGGAGACTGTCGGCACTATTACCCTCGTATATTCCCACCATACAAGGGAGCTTCCCGATACCCTCGCAGACCTCCAGCACAACTTCTATACCTCGATTATATCTACCATGCATGTCCATCTCGATAAACATAACTGCCTCGAGGTTCTTGTTGTCAGGGGAAAGGCAACGGATATAAAGAAGATTGCCGACAGATTAATCGGGACAAAGGGGGTGAAGCATGGGAAACTTTCGGTAACAACTACAGGGAGGGAGATGACCTAAAAAAATTTTACAATCTGGTAGCACGAAATATAAATATGTGTTATTTATGGGAGGGCGCATGAAACGGTTTTTTATATTTCTTGTCATGATTTGTTATATCTTTATATCAAAGCCGGCTTCTGCCTACAGACCTTTTGGGACGGAAGATGCCGGGGTTGCAGGAGATGGAGTTGCCCAGATGGAGATTAGCTATGACTACTTGAAATGGAAGGGGGATGACCGAGACCAAATATTTCTTTTTGTCTTTATATATGGATTGAGCGAAAGATTAGAGGTTTCAACTGAATTACCTTATCTTCTCCAGTATCCAAAGGAGAGCGCATCTAAGGAAGGTATAGGGGACATAAACCTCGTGGCAAAATATCTCTTAATTCAGGAAGCAGATAGAATACCTGCCTTTACTGCCAAGGGAGTGGTAAAGCTCGATAACGGAGACTTTGAAAAAGGGCTTGGGACTGGAGATAGGGATTATAGCCTCTTTGCCGTTGCGTCTAAAAACCTTGATAACCTGACCATCCATGTCCACTTCGGTTATACATGGGTAGGGAATAAAAACAATAAGGATATGAGGGATATAACACTCTATGGGCTTGCCGTTGATTATGGTGTTACTGAAAAATTTCATCTCCTCGGAGAGATAAATGGCAACGGGCATCCTGATATACATGAAGCCAATGATCCAAGGAATGCCTTGATTGGTGCCACTTACATCGTATCAGACAGGCTTACGCTGGATATGGCTTACAAGTGGGGCATCTCTGATACATCGCCTGAGTGGAATACTACAATCGGGATGTCTATAACATTTTGAGGATGGAGATGAAGATAAAGAAGATTCCAAAAAGGAAAGGTCTCTGTCCAAAGGGAGGTTAATTATGCACATACCTGACGGCTATCTTGGTCCTCAAACTTACGGCGCACTGTATGGGGTAATGCTCCCGATCTGGTATTGGGCATCGAGGAAGGTGAAAGAGACTCTGAAATCCAGACAGGCTCCCCTCCTTGCCCTCGCATCTGGTTTTTCTTTCGTCATTATGATGTTCAATGTTCCCGCCCCGGGCGGCTCCACGGGTCATGCAGTGGGAGGGGCATTAATTGCAATAGTCCTCGGTCCCTGGCAGGCATTGATGGCGGTTACCGTTGCGCTGGTCATCCAGTCCATCCTCTTTGGCGATGGAGGCGTTACTGCCATTGGCGCCAACTGTTTTAATATGGCATTTGTCATGCCATTTACGGCATACTTTATTTATTGGCTTATAAGAGGCAGCGCCGATGCCTCGAATAGACGGAGTCTGATTGCAGGCTTTATCGCAGCCTATCTCTCTTTAAATGTTGCCGCAATACTTACAGCAGTGGAATTCGGCATCCAGCCTTTCATTGCCAGAGGTGCGGACGGCGCTCCTCTCTATTGCCCCTATCCTTTGAGTGTTACTATTCCTGTGATGGCTCTCGAGCATCTGTTATTTTTTGGCTGGATCGAGGGAGCGGTTACCGCCCTTGTCTTGTCTTACATCGCAAGGACAGAGCCTGCCCTTATTGCGGAGGGGATAAGATTAAAGAAGCTGTGGATAGGTCTTGCAGTTTTAATAATCCTTACACCACTCGGTCTTATTGCTCAGGGAACAGCATGGGGGGAGTGGTCGGCAGAGGAATTAAAAAAGATTTTAGGATTTATCCCTCAAGGATTAGAAAAGCTTGAAGGTATCTGGAGCGCCATGTTCGGCGATTACAATATCCCGGGATGGGAAGGACAGCTCATGTCCGCTCTCGGCTACATTGTTTCGGCTCTCATCGGTGTGGGTGTTATAGCAGGAGTTGTCTCCATCTTCGGCAGGCTCTTATCCGTTAAGGAGGGTAAGTGAGACCATCATGGTTTAAAACAGAAGAGGACAGAGGACAGAGGACAGAGGACAGAAGCCTGTCCCCCGCATCAAGTGCGGGACAGTCTCTGCAAGCAGTAAGCAGGGAACAGAGAGGAAGAAGTTTTATAGATAAGACACTTTCGGGGATTACCGGCTTTCTAAAAGATGCCATCTTTACATCGGAATGGATAAGAAAAAACGGGTTCCTTCAGGGCATAGAGCCGAAATCGAAGCTCCTCGGTATTTTGCTTTTTATTATCACGATAAGCATTGTAAAGGAGATTTATATCCTTCTTTCTTTCTATGCGTTTTCCGTTATACTTGCAGGAGCTTCATCCATAGGGATAATCGCTTTTATAAGGAGGGTATGGCTGTTTATCCCTCTCTTTGCAGGGCTTATCGCCATACCGGCTGTCTTCCTTACCCACGGAGAGCCTATCCTTTTCTTTTTCGGCTTTGCAATCACAAAACAGGGTGTGAGCGCTGCAATAACCTTTGTATTAAGGGTTGCAGCATCCGTATCTTTTATCGTCCTGCTTATTCTTACGACAAAATGGGACCATATAATGAAGGCTCTGAGGGTTTTCCGTATACCTGCGGTCTTTATCCTCATCCTTTCCATGACTTACAGGTATATTTATCTCCTCCTTTCCACAATAGAAGATATGTATTTTGCCCTCTTGAGCAGGACTATAAAGGGACAAAACAGAAAAGATGGACAGAAGTGGGCGGCAGGGAGAATCGGCTTTCTGTTTCAGAAGTCGAGGAGATTATCCGAGGATGTATACGATGCAATGGTATCGCGGGGATTTGACGGAGAGGTAAGGGTTATGGATAGTTTTAGAATGAAGGCGCTGGATTACATTTGGATAGGCTTTGCCTTTGGAATTTTTATAGGAGTTCAAATTGAAAATTTTCGAGGCTAAAGAGGTTGGATATTCCTATCCCGGAAATATAAAGGCTCTGCATGGAGTGAGCCTTGCGGTGGATGCGGGCGAGAAGATTGCAATTCTCGGCGCAAACGGGTGCGGTAAATCCACATTTCTTAAGATACTAAACGGGCTTATTTTCCCAAACACAGGAGAGGTGAATGTCTCGTTCCCACGCTCTGCGTGGGAATGTGTTAAGCTCTCCGAAGAATCTTTGAAAGGCGTGTTCAACCGCCTTTTCAGGAGCAGGGTTGCGCTCCTGTTTCAGAACCCGGACGCCCAGTTGTTTTCGGCATCTGTGCGGGATGAGATAGCCTTTGGGCCGCTCCAACTCGATTTGCCGCAGGATGAGATTATTCAGCGGGTGGAAGATGCCCTAATGCTCTTGAGGATAGAACACTTACAGGAAAGGTCTCCATACGAGCTTAGTATCGGAGAAAAGAGAAAGGTTGCCATTGCATCCTTGCTGACGGTTAATCCAGATGTTCTTCTTTTAGACGAACCTACTGCCGGACTCGATCCGAGGAGCACGAGGGAACTTATAGACTTGCTCATCGAGGCGAATGGAGCGGGTAAAACGATTATTACCGCTACCCATGATTTGCATATTGTCCCTGAGATTGCGGACAGGTGCTATGTCTTTAACGAGGAGAAAATGATTGCATCTGAAGGGAAAACAGAGGCGATTCTTTCTGACATGGCATTGCTCAAAGAGTGCAATCTTATTCATATCCACAGCCATAAGCACAACGAGGCATGGCACAGCCATCCGCATGGACATTAAAGCGCCATAAATTTCCTCGAAAAACATTTCTCGAATCCAGTCGGGTTTTTTACCAGCCCTTGAAAATACAAAAATTTTCTTGACACGATATTCGGTCTTTGTTAAATTACATACCAACTGGTAGGTAGGCTAATTTATGAAAATCACAAAAGAGACTCTCTCGACAAAAGAGCAATTGCTCAGGACTGCGACTGAATTGATGCTTGCGAAGGGGTTTACCGCCGTTACCGTAGATGAAATCTGCGAAAATACAGGAGTTACCAAGGGCGGCTTCTTTCATTATTTCGAGAGTAAAGAGGATTTGGGGAAAGCCGTCCTTGAATATTTCTGGCAGCTTCAAGTGCAGATGGTTCAGAAAATGCCTTTCCATTCAATAAAAGACCCGCTCAAGAGCTGTCTCTTATACACATCTGACGCTGCCGACGATCTTACGCGTG
>CAYMMR010000144.1:0-7256 GCA_964391545.1 uncultured Nitrospinota bacterium
CATCAACTACGACATCAAATACCGCATGGGGCGGGAGAGTGAGGAATCTTGACACAGGAAGAACTCAAAAACCTATTAGATGAATTGAGAACCTTGCCTGCTGAAACTGAGTGGGTTGAGTTTAAGGGTAATTATTACGAGCCTCAAGAAATTGGGGAGTATATTTCTGCCCTTTCTAATTCTGCTTGTCTTCATCAAAAAGACTGTGGATATTTGGTATTTGGCGTTGAGGATAAAACACATGCCATCAAAGGCACAACCTTTAAGCCCAAAAAGAAAAAGATCGGTAATGAGGAACTTGAAAACTGGCTTGCAAGGCTTTTAAGCCCCAGAATTGATTTCAAAATTTTTCAATTTGAATATGAGGGACATCAGATAGTCATTTTCAAGATTGACCCTACTCACAATACCCCGGTTCGTTTCAGTGGCACAGAGTATATCAGAGTGGGCAGTTATAAAAAGAAACTTGCTGATTTTCCAGAAAAAGCCAGAAAAATATGGAATAGCGAACCATTAATTGACTGGTCTGCACAAATTTGTGAAGGAGCTACTGTTGAAGATTTAGACACTGCCGCCCTTGATAAAGCACGTAAGAATTACAAGGAAAAGTATCCTGCAAGGGCTACCGAGGTAGATAGCTGGAACGACGTTGTCTTTTTGAATAAGGCAAAGGTTACAATTCAAGGCAAGATTACCCGCACCGCAATCATATTATTAGGCAAAGATGAATCAGAGCATTTCATTAACCCCGCTGTCGCAAAAATTACATGGGTGCTTAAAGATGAAAATAATATTGAAAAGGATTACGAGCATTTTGGCCCGCCGTTTCTTATCAATGTTGAAGCGGTTTATACCAAGATTAGGAATTTAAAGTATCGCTATCTCCTAAACAGTTCTCTCTTTCCTACTGAAATAACAAAATATGAACCTTGGGTTATTAGGGAAGTCCTGAATAACTGTATTGCCCATCAGGATTATGAATTGATGGGTAGAATAAGTGTCGTTGAGAACCCTGACGATCTGATATTCACAAATCTGGGAAGTTTTATCCCTGAATCAGTGGAGAAAGTCATCGAACAAGATGCTCCGCCGGAACGATACAGAAATCTCTTTCTTGCTAATGCAATGGTTAACCTAAACATGATTGATTCGTTGGGCGGTGGCATAAAAAAGATGTTTCTTTTGCAAAGAAATCGTTACTTCCCCCTGCCTGATTATGACCTAAGCGACTCTAATAAAGTGAAGGCGAGAATTATCGGAAAAGTAATTGATGAAAAGTATACCAAGCTACTAATCAACAAAACTGATTTAAGCCTAAAAACAGTTATCTGCCTTGATAAGGTTCAGAAGAAGATAAAGTTGTTGCGAGAAGAGTATAAATTATTGAAAGCCCAGAAACTCGTAGAAGGAAGATATCCAAATCTTTTTGTTACAGCTCGTATCGCTACTATCACTGGAGAAAAAACAACATATATTAAACACCGTGCCTTTGACAAAAAATATTATAAGTCACTGATTATTGACTTCATTAAAGAATTTGGCTCTGCAAGTAAGCAAGATATAAATAGACTGCTTTTTAGCAAACTCCCAGATATTTTAGATGAAGAACAGAAGAAGAATAAGATAAACAATTTACTTTCTGAAATGTCCAAGAAAGATAAAGTCATTAGAAACACTGGCTCGGATAAAAAACCATGCTGGATTTTGATTTAATGTTTATTAGTAAATTATTAGTAAATTATTAGTAAACTTAGAAGCAAGAGGACCTTAACATGCTGGTAAATAAGCTCTTTTGCTCTGCGATAATTAGTAGTAAATGGGAAAAGGTGAATACGAAGGGTGGGGGATGATGGGAAAAACTTTAGATTCAGAGAAATAATGATACCTTATTACACTCTTGGCAATACGGATATTCTAAAACTGCATAAGACTGCATTCCTCTGTTCCCGCAAATGCCCTGCGGATATAGTCCTCAAATCCTATGACTGGGCGATAGAGCAGAGAGAAAAAGGCGTATGTGTTATTTCTGGCTTCCATTCAAAGATAGAAAAGGATGTTTTGCACTACCTCTTAAAAGGTGAACAGCCGCTTATCATTGCTTTGGCAAGGGAATTTAAAAAGAGGCTTGAGCCTGAATTAAAGAAGGCTTTGGATAACAACCGATTGCTCATAATTACACCGTTTAAAGAAAAAGCAAAAAGGGTAACTTCTGAAACGGCAAACCATAGAAATTGCTTAATGGCTGAACTTGCAGACGAGATTTTTATTGCCTACGCTTCAAAAGGCGGTAATCTGGAGAGCCTCATTTCAGAGATTTTGAAAACAGGGAAACCAATACATATTTTAGATATTGCTTATCAAAGTATTAAAAGGTCGTAACATCAGATATACCCTCGCAGTCCATAATCTGATATTATATTTAAGATGTCTACCATTATTTTTGCAAATTCACCTCTCACTTTAGAAGAGAGATACGGAACTCTGGCTGGTGCAGGAAATACACTGCCCTCTATGGGACTCCTCTATTTAGCCTCTGTGGTCAGGAAGAACGGTTATAAGACCGGCGTAGTAGAGGCATCCTCACTTGGCTTAAACTATGAAAATGCACTAAAGGAGATTTTATCCTTCTCACCTGACTATGTAGGCATAACTGCAACAACTGTATCAATATTCCATGCCGCAAAACTTGCAGGCAAGATAAAGGAAAAAAATAAAAATATAAAGGTCATAATCGGCGGTCCCCATCTGACAGCAGTCCCAAAGGAGACTATGGAGATGTTTCCTGTCTTTGACTATGCTGTTATAGGAGAAGGTGAGGAGACAATTGTAGAGCTTTTAAAATATCTTGATAATGGAGACAATACAGATGATGTCAAGGGGATAGCATACAGATACCATCAAAACGGCAGTGTAGGAATTAATGAAAGAAGGAAACTGATAGATGATTTGGACACTATCCCCTTTCCTGCGTGGGACATACTCTTTGACTTTCCGAAGGGTTATCACCCTGTTGCAATCAGATGCAGGAAATATCCTGCGGCACATCTCCTTACATCGAGAGGATGTCCTCATCGCTGTATATTCTGCGATACCTCGGTATTCAGCCGCAAATACAGGGCATTCAGCTCAGGGTATATACTCGAGATGATAAAGATACTCTATAACAAATACGGCATAAGG
Organism: uncultured Nitrospinota bacterium; assembly: GCA_964391545.1. Taxonomy (GTDB): domain Bacteria; phylum Nitrospinota; class Nitrospinia; order UBA9942; family UBA9942; genus JACQEW01. The sequence goes on from CAYMMR010000144.1 coordinate 3,181, forward strand.
GAAATCCTATTTGAAGATGATGTATTTGTAATATTCAAGAAAAGGCTGATAGAAATATGCGAGGGGCTGTTAAAAGAAAATTTAAAAATCAGTTGGTCATGTCTCGGAAGGGTTCATGCAGTAAAACCCGATATATTAAAACTTATGAAAATGGCGGGATGCTGGCAGATAGGATACGGCATAGAGAGCGGAGACCGTAAGATATTGGATTTTGCAAAAAAGGCAATAACACTCGAACAGGTGGAGGAGGCTGTCCGATGGACAAAAGAGGCGGGTATTCATACAAAGGGATTTTTTATTCTGGGGTTCCCTCTCGAAACGGAGGAAAGCATAATGAATACGATAAATTTTTCTAAAAAAATAATGCTCGACGATATAAGCGTCAATCTCATGACCCCGTTCCCCGGCTCGGAGATTTACAACATAGCGGATAAATACGGTAAATTCGATAAAGACTGGTCAAAAATGAATATGCTTCGGTCGGTATTCATACCAAACGGGCTTTCCGAAGACAAACTGAATTATTACAGCAAAATGATGCTGAAAGAGTTTTATTTAAGAACGAGGATAATAGGTAATTACCTCCTGCGAACTATCGAAAACCCAAAGAATGCAGTTAATTTCTTAAAAGGCCTTTCCGCTTTTTTAAAGACAGTTGCAGGAACAAAAACCTGATATCCTCAAAATACTAAATCGAATTTTGAGAATATAAATTACCTTTAATTTCATAATCTTTTATGTTATAAAACTACCGTTATGCCAGAGTTATCTTTTGACCCATCTCTTGTTAAAGAATTCTTAGGCGAGGTTGAGGAAACCCTTTCTAATTTTGGCGGAGACCTCCTCCTGATCGAGAAAAGCCCCAATGACCCCGATTTAATAAACAGGGTATTCCGCAGCGCCCACGGGATAAAGGGGATGTCCGCCATGTTCGGCTTTAATAAGGTGTCCCAGCTTACCCACCAGATGGAAAATGTGTTCGACAAGGTTCGTCAGGGCAAGCTCGCCATAGATTCTCATATAATGGATATCCTTTTTTCCTCCCTGGATATGACTAAGGAACTCATCGAGGAGATCAGGACGCAGGAGGATAAGGGGATAGATACAAAGAAAAATATCGAGTTACTGAAAGCCGTCCTCGAAAAAGGCGCTGAGCCTGTAAAGGCAAAAGGAGAAATAGATATAAAGGCGCTCAATCCCGATATAGCCAATCTCGTAACCTCATATCATAAGGAGGTTATCGCCGAGGCTATACAAAAAAACGAAAAGATATACGAGGTTCAATTAAATCTTATAGATGCGGTAATAAGCGCGGATGTAAACCCGATTGCATTTTTAAAGATACTCGAGCTTGCGGGCGACCTTATAGCCAGCACATCCATACCTTTCGGCGTTCCGGACCTCGACAATTTTAATCCCGAAAAACATTACTTTAAACTATTTTTTCTAATCAGCAGCAAGACGGAAGATAAAAAGATAAGGGATGTGTTTACATCCTTTATAAAAGATGTATATGTAAAAGAGATGCCCATTATAAAACCCGCGGCGCCGCCGCCTATCGGCGAGATACTTTTATCCGAAGGAAAGATAACGGAAGACGATTTAGAGGAGGCGCTGTCAAAACAGAAGCCTAAGACAATAGGAGAAATACTCATCGAAGAGGGCAAGGTTAAAGAAGAGGATATAAAGGAAGCCCTCTCAAAACAGAAAAAAGAAGAAAAACCGGCAGCAGCCAAAGAAGAAAAGGCTGTTATAGCCAAGACGCTTAGGGTAGATCAGGATAAAATTGATTTATTTATGAATCTCATCGGGGAGCAGACGATAATAACGACTACAATATCGAAAATGGGGAAAAGGCTTAAGGCTATACGGGATGCCCGCATTGCCAGGGAAATAGACGAAATCTTCAATGCCTCGATTGCAGGGGAGAGAATCATCGACGAGATGCAGAAGACCATATTGAAGATAAGGATGGTCCCGCTGAAGACGATATTTCAGAATTATCCGAGGATAATAAGGGATGTGTGCGGCAAGACAGGGAAGGATATAGATTTTCGGATGCTCGGAGAAACAGTGGAATTGGATAAAAATGTCGTTGACAAGCTGAATGACCCTCTCGTTCACATGGTAAGAAATTCCGCTGACCACGGCATAGAAATGCCGTCGGAAAGGGAAAAGGCGGGAAAGAACAGAAAGGGGAAAATTGCCCTGCAGGCGAGGGTCGAAGAAAAGTTCGTAATAATAGAAGTGGAAGACGACGGCCAGGGGATAAATGTAAAGAGGGTGAAAGAGAAGGCGGTGGAGAAGGGCATTATCTCTCGGGACGAGGCAGAAAGGATGAGCAGGGATGACGCTGTTCAGCTCATAATCGCCCCGGGTTTCAGCACGGCAAAAGAGGTTACGGATATATCGGGGAGAGGCGTCGGCATGGATATCGTTATCACGATGCTGAAGAGTCTCGGCGGGAGGATAGATATAAATACAGAGGAGGGAAAAGGGTCGCGAATGACCATGACCATACCTATAAATATAGGGATATTGGAAAAGATGCTGTTGAGGGCGCTCATTGTATCGTCGGGAAATCACCAGTTTGCCATACCTGTCGAGGGCGTTATAGAAACCCTTAGTGTTCAGGATGCGGATATAGAGAAGATGAAACGGCGGAGCGCCATGTATTTAAGAGGAGAGGTTCTGGGGATTGTTCCGCTGAATGAGATTATACGGTTGAATGGAAGGCGCTTGCCCACCCTCACCCCAACCCTCTCCCAAAGGGAGAGGGAGAGAGGGTCGAGGGGAGATAGTCTGGGCAAGGGTGCATCTTTGGACGAAACACCCATTGTAGTAATTACGGACGGGAAGAAAAAGGTTGCGCTGTCCGTTGACAGGCTGTTAGGACAGCAGTCAATAGTAATAAAGCCCCTTCAGGGATTTTTAGCTGGAATAAGGGAGATAAAGGGTGCTACAATACTGGGCGACGGAAGGGTAATCTTGATATTGAATACGGAGGAATTGATAAAGCGGGCAGCAATGGAGGAGGTGAAATCCGATGGAGATTGAGAAACTTACTCAGGCTATTAAAGATATAGTAATCGGAGAGCTGAAACAGGAATTTAAGGAATTTAGAACAGAGGTCAGGGGGGAGCTTGCCGGATACAGGCTTGCCATTGAATCATTAAGCGAAAGAATGAAAAATATCGAGAATGATATAAGGGATGTTAGAAGGGAAATTGTGGAAATAAACAAAAGAATTGATGGGACAAATATAAGGATCGATGGGATAAACGAAAGGATTGAAGGGACAAATATAAGGATCGATGGATTGAGGGATTCCCTATCAACAAGGATGGATGATGTTTATATGGAGGTGTCGGAAATAAAGGGCGACCTTAAAAAAGCGCTGGCTGATAAGGTTGTCATAGATGACATGATTTTAAGGATTGAGAGGCTTGAAGAAAAGGTAGTAGTGTAACAAAGCTTAAACACGAAATGAGACGAATAATATATAAAAAAATTGTTTTTATCCATGCCATTCGGATATTCGTGAAATTCGTGTTCCATAATTAAAGATATGAAAATAGAACAGAGGGAAAATAGCGGCATAGTTATATTGGAGCCGGATGAGGAGAATTTCGAGCATATCGTCTCCGGCGAATTAAAAGATAGGCTCTTAAAATTAATAGGAGAGGGCAAGTTCAAAGTCGTTCTTAACATGCAGAATATAAGGCAGATAAGAAGCGCGGGGCTCGGCCTGATAGCCTCTGCCCTCCAGACCCTGCAAAAAAAAGGGGGCAGTTTGAAGATATGCAGCTTACACGACAATGTAAAAGAGGTTTTTGAGCTATGCAAATTGAATCAGAAGGTCGAGGTCTTTAATACGGAAGACGAGGCAGTAAAAAGCTTTACAGTATGATTATACTTGAAAATTTTAAAAGGGGGTGATTTGATTAAATGATAATTGACGATTTAAAAGACATTCCTTATCTCGTCATTGTCATTAGTCATTAGTCATTGGTTATTCGTTATTAGTCATTGGTTATTCGTTATTAGTCATTGGTTATTCGTTATTAGTCATTGGT
>CAYMMR010000145.1:0-7370 GCA_964391545.1 uncultured Nitrospinota bacterium
AGATCATGCCTAGTCTCGTGGGCTCGGAGATGTGTATAAGAGACAGCTGTATTATAGCCAAGATATTTCAATTGTGCCTCATCATTTTTAACATAGTCAATAGCAAAAGAATAAGGCGGTGAAGTAATAACACCATCAACCGACTCATTGTTTAATTCCAGTTTTAGGGCATTTGACTCAGGCAAAATTTTTACAAGTCCAACTTTGTCTTTTTCATAATATGAGTTGTTTAGAAAATCAAATACGGTTGTTTTATAACGATGCAAAACTTTCCCAAACAATTGTTTATGGCTGGATTTGGTTACTCTCATCGAATAGCCCAAAGCATCTAAAAATGCAAGCAGCGCAAAATGATAAACCTTCAATTTTTGAGGGTCTTTAATCTTTTTTAGCTGCACCGATACATCTTTAACATCAAAAAAATCAAATAACTTTTCGGTTTGCTGTAAAAGTCCTTTCAACAAATCAATATTAATTGTTAAAGCTTCAAATTTAACCTTTGTCATAAACTGACAAAATGGGCTGCTGTCAACTGCATACGAATTAATTCCCATTAAAGCTGCTTCAATGTTAGCTGTCCCGCTTCCACACATTGGGTCAAGAATAACCTCACCTTTTTTAATTCCGATAATGTTTAACAATCCTTTAATTAATTGAGGATGAAACTTGCCGCGATAAGGGAAAAGACCATGAGTAGCATAGCCTGTTGAAAATTGACCATTTTCAAAGTAATTCTTTGTTTGTGCTGAACGATTTTCTGAGAGCGCCGATGATTTTGTTGAGTAGAGGTTAAAATGTTTAGTAAAGTTTCCATTTACAGACTGAAAAAAAGCACTTCTATCGATTAATTCATCTTTATTCAAATTATGATATTCCAAATTAGCCAACTCCAGTTCAAATAATTCATTTACAGAAGGAAGCAATTTAATATTGCTGCCAAAGAGTGCGTTTGAGATTTCAGGTATTTGGTAGAATGGGTTATTCATAAATCAAACTGCCGCAGGCGCTTTATTTAAAATATCCCTGACCTCATCCGATACTATAACTGCCCTGTCAATATTTTTGATAATCTTTGCAAATTCCTCGATTATCATCGTCTCTTCCTGAATGGAAGATGCCAGATTTTCCCTGCACCTTTTTATCTCCTCTGAATATGCCTCTAAACTGTTTGTAAGTATCTCCCGCTGTCTTTTAGCCTTCTCATCCTTTTTAAGTATGTCATCTTCAACTGCATTAAGCCTATTTTTTTCGTCTTCGATTTCTTTTGCCTCAGATTCGTATCTGCCGAATATGCCGTTCATCGCCTCCATAAGTTCTTTCTTTTTTCCCAGGAGTTCGGTTTTTTTTATATCGGATTCAACAGCGGAGGGGTTTGCTTGAATATTCAAATCGGCGGCGCTATCTTTTGCCGCAACTCCTTCAACGGCTAAGCCTTCTTTAAAGGCAAATATATTGGATACAGGTCCGGTAAGAATATCTTCATAATATTTTTTAACAGATGAGCTTTTAGTTTCAAGCTCGGCCAGTCTCTCTTTTACCTCATTGAGATTAATCTCATAAATTAAGATATTTTTTGTTAAAGCCTTTAATTTTTCTTCCGCCTCATTCTTGTTAGACGCAAGTTTTGATATTTCGTCTTCCAGCTTCAGCCTCTCCTTTTCCCTATATCCAAGAACAGTATCGAATCTTTCGATAAGCTCCTTTGCCTCGCCTGCGACTCTCTGTTTTTCTTCCTTCAAACTATTAAGCCTCGATAATATATTTGTCATTTCCATAATTCGTTAATTGCCATTATTCATTTCTTAAATCGTTCCTTTTATAAAGATGCTCATATTTTACAGGAAACTCAAGATTTTTCAAGCATGAAGAACAAAAGAAAAAGATTTAGACACACACACACAGATAAATTATGATTCATACAGATAAAAAACAGTAAAAATCATATAGAAATCTGTGTAAATCCGTGTCAAAAAATATTTTTATAATTCCCTTTTAGTCTGTTGAATAAAGCTATCACCTGATTTTTTGTATCCTCGACACCCCTGCCGTTATCTATTACAAAATCCGCCATTTTGACCTTTTCCGATAAAGGCATCTGGGAGTTTATCCTCTTTTCGGCGTCTTCTCTGCTCAATCCGTCTCTTTTTATTAATCTTTTTATCTGCGTTTCTCTATCGCTATAAACTGCAATTAATTTATCCACCCTCTTATGCCCCCCTGCCTCGATTAAAAGGGCTGCATCTATAACCGCAATGCCTTCGGGGTTTGACCGCTTGTAATCTTCAATCCTTTTGTTTTCCTCTTCTATTACCCTCGGATGCACTATCTCCTCCAGCTTCTTTTTTTTAGCAGGGTCATTAAATACAATCACTCCGAGTTTTTTCCTGTTTACTGCCTCGTCCTCATTTAGAATATCCCTGCCGAAAAAGGCGATTATCTCATCCCATGCCGGTTTATAAGGCTCTACGACCTCGCGGGCGATTTTATCGGCGTCAATGATATAAGCCCCCAAGTCTTTAAGAATCTTGGATACCAAACTCTTTCCTGTGGCAATACCGCCTGTGAGTCCGAGGAGCAGCATAAACAAAAAATAAAAAATTAAGAAGCTGTAAAGATGAGAACTATAAAAGTTCTTATCTTCTTTCTTTAAATCTGCGGCTAAAAATCCGAAAGCAGAATTTGGAATGACGGTATATTCATTTATAATCCTTCATATACCCTACATAATTTTCGGCGTATTGGATTATTTTATCTTTTTCCTCTTTTGTCAGCTCTCTCTTTGGTTTTGCGGGAACTCCTGCCGCAAGCCAGCCCGATGGTATCACGGATTTTTCCGTTATAACAGAACCTGCCGCTACAATGGAAAACTCCTCGACCTCTGCGCCGTCTAAAACCAATGCGCCCATTCCTATGAGACACCTCGACCTTATCCTGCAGCCGTGAAGGATAACGCCGTGTCCTATGGTAACCTGGTCTTCTAAAAAGAGAGGGTATATGTTATTTGTTACATGAAGGAGGCTGCCGTCCTGAATATTCGTCCTGTTGCCTATCCTGATATAATTGACATCTCCTCTTACAACTGCATTGAACCACACACTCGAATGTTCTCCTATTTCAACATCTCCTATAACCTGTGCGCTCTCTTCTATAAAAACAGTCTCGTGTATTTTAGGTAAAATCCCTTTATATCTCTTTAGCATATTTAATTTTGTAGCACTATTTTTTATCTTCGGCAATAGAAAAATTCGATATAATGGATATATGGAAAAAAAATTAGGAATTTATATTCATGTCCCCTTTTGTATCGGCAAGTGCGGATATTGCGACTTCAATTCGTATAGCGGTATGGAGGAGATTTTCGATGAATATGTGGAGGCGCTTAAAAAAGAAATTTCTCTAATCGGCTATCAGCCCTATGAAATTATATCCATATTCTTCGGCGGCGGGACGCCTACGATTCTAAATGCCGACAAATTAATAGGAATATTGGATTTATGCAGGGATATATTTAATTTAAAATCCGATGCAGAGATTACAATCGAGGCAAATCCTGAAACATTGACAGTAGATAAGTTAAGGGATTTAAGAAAAGGAGGCTTTAACAGAATAAGCATAGGAGTTCAGTCCTTCAATGACAGGCTCTTAAAAAGACTTGGAAGGATACACGATTCAAAAAAGGCATATAATCAGGTTTTATCGGCGAGAGATGCAGGTTTTGAAAATATCTCCGTAGATTTGATGTTTGGAATCCCCGATGAAACCATAAACGATTGGAAATCGGATATTGAAACTGCAATAAAATTAAATCCTGAACATATATCCGCATATAATTTGACAATTGAGAAAGGGACACGCTTTGAAATACTCTATAGCGCTGCTGAAGCCTCGCACTGCTTACCCGATGATGATAAACAGGTAGAGATGTTTAAGATAGGAATAGAACTTTTAACAAGCGCAGGGTATGGGCATTATGAAATATCTAATTTTGCCAAAAACGGCAGGATATGTCTGCATAATCGGATATATTGGAAAAACGAGGAATATCTCGGCATAGGCGCGGGGGCATATTCGTATATAAATGGCGAGAGGCGGTGGAATATTAAAAATCCAAAGGAATATATAAATAAGATTAAGGGGCAAGGGATAGTAGCAGGTAGTGAAAGACTGGAGGATGAGAAAATTATGGGGGAAACTATAATGATGGGGTTTAGAATGATAGATGGGATAAACCTGCAATCTTTTAAAAGACGCTTCAATATTAGGATAGAGTCGGCATTTCCCTCTGCCATATCAAAACTTTTAAATAATAACCTTATATCGTTTACTAAAGATTATCTTAAATTAACAGAAAAAGGGCTTCTCTTTTATAATGATGTAGCTGCCGAATTTTTATCCGATTTGCCTTAAAAATTAGTTTTTGTTATAGTTTTAAAACTCTCCCTTAATAAGTGTGTGGTGAAAAAATGACATTTTTTTCACTTCCGTTATTTTTCCTTTTGCTCTATTTATTTAAATTATTTATTAAGGAACAAAAGAAAAAATGCGGTGAGAGGAAAAGTTATATAATCCACCGGTAAAGTCGTTCAAAAAAAGGTTTTTGCAGAGTTATCATTACAAAAGGGGGAGTTATATTATGAAGAAGTATGTATACTTTTTTGGTTCGGGGGGCGCAGAAGGCGGGGCCAATATGAAGCCGCTTCTTGGGGGCAAGGGGGCGAATATAGCCGAGATGACGAATCTCGGAATACCTGTCCCTCCGGGTTTTACTATTTCTACAGAGGCGTGCAATGAATATTTTAAAAACAATAAAAAATATCCCGATGGGCTATTGGACGAAGTAGAGAAAAACCTCGCCAGGCTGGAAGATGCAATGGGAATGAAGTTCGGCAGCAATTCCCAGCCCCTTCTTGTATCGGTCAGGTCGGGGGCAAGGGCATCCATGCCCGGTATGATGGATACGATATTAAATCTCGGGCTTAATGAAAATACGATAAAGGGCATTATAGAGAGGACAGGGAACGAGAGATTTGTCTATGACGCCTATCGGCGTTTTATAACGATGTTCAGCGGTGTGGTCCTCGGCATCAAGAAAAAGAAAAAGAAGGCGGAGAACGGCCACGAGGTTGAGATAAATCAATTCGAAGAGGTAATGAACGAGATTAAAGAAAAATATAATGCCAAAGTCGATACGGATTTGAATGTCGAAGCGTTAAAGGAACTCGTTAAAAAATATAAATCGCTGGTAAAAAAAGATACGGGAAAGGATTTTCCCGAAGAACCTAAGGAGCAGCTTAGAATGGCAGTCAATGCCGTGTTTGAATCATGGAATAACCAGAGGGCGATTACATACAGAAAACTTTACGGCATTCCCGATGATTGGGGGACGGCTGTAAATGTTCAGTCAATGGTATTTGGAAATATGGGCGATACATCCGGAACCGGCGTTGCCTTTACCCGCAATCCTGCAACGGGCGAAAGGAAGTTTTATGGCGAGTTCCTTTTTAATGCGCAGGGTGAAGATGTAGTTGCAGGAATAAGGACGCCCCTCGCAATCGAGGAATTAAAGGATAAAATACCCGATGTTTATAATTCGCTGGTTAATATATATCAGAAGCTCGAGGCACATTATAAAGATATGCAGGACATCGAGTTTACTGTGCAGGATAAAAAACTATACATGCTCCAGACAAGGACAGGCAAGAGGACTGCAGAGGCTGCCGTCAGGATTGCAGTGGAGATGGTAAAAGAGGGATTGATAGATAAAAATACCGCGCTCTTGAGGGTCGAGCCGGAGCAGTTAGACCAGCTCCTGCATCCGACTGTTGACCCAAAGGCAAAGGTGGAGGTATTGGGAAAGGGACTCCCTGCATCGCCAGGCGCAGGCGTCGGAAGGGTGGTCTTTACTGCAGAGGCAGCGCAGGAGATGGCATCGAAGGGCGAAAAGGCTATACTTGTCAGGCAGGAGACATCGCCTGAGGATATTGCAGGCATGAATGCGGCGCAGGGGATTTTGACCGTTACGGGCGGCATGACATCACATGCAGCAGTTGTTGCGAGGGGGATGGGCAAGTGCTGCGTGGCAGGGTGTAAAGAGATAACCATAGAAGAAGATAAGAGACGATTTAAAGTAAACGGCACTATTGTTAAAGAAGGCGATTGGATAACCCTCGATGGAAGCACCGGAAGGGTAATGTTAGATAAGGTGAAATTGATACAGCCCAAATTATCCGGGAATTTTGCCCAATTGATGAAATGGGCAGATGAGGTCAGGAGATTAAAGGTAAGGACGAATGCCGATACGCCGCATGATGCCAAGGTTGCAAGGGATTTTGGCGCGGAGGGGATAGGGCTTTGCCGCACGGAGCACATGTTTTTTGAAGGGGATAGGATTGACGCAGTAAGAGAGATGATATTATCGGACACAGAGGACGATAGGCGGAGGGCGCTGGCAAAGATACTGCCCATGCAGAAAGGGGATTTTAAAGGGATATTCAAGGAAATGGACGGCTATCCGGTTACCATAAGACTATTAGACCCGCCGCTCCATGAATTTCTTCCTCATACAAATGAGGAGATAAAAGCCCTTTCAAAGGATATGAATGTGCCTGTAGAAAGGCTCAAAGAAAAATCTAAAAGCCTTAAAGAATTTAATCCAATGTTGGGCCACAGGGGATGCAGGCTTGGAATCACCTATCCTGAGATATACGAGATGCAGGTTCAGGCGATTTTCGAGGCGGCATGCGAGTTGTCGAAGAAAGGAAAAAATGTCGAGCCCGAGATAATGATACCTCTTGTTGGTCATATAAACGAGCTTAAATATACAAAGGAAAGGCTTACAAAGGTTGCGGATGAGGTAATGAAGAAGACCGGCATTAAGATAAAATATACCGTTGGGACAATGATTGAACTGCCGAGGGCTGCTATAACAGCGGACAAGATTGCAGCAGAGGCGGAGTTTTTCTCCTTCGGAACGAACGACCTTACACAGACGACATTTGGTTTGAGCAGGGACGATTCCGGAAATTTCCTTCCTTTTTATATCGAAAAGAAGATACTTTCCAAAGACCCTTTTGTCTCTATAGATCAGGAAGGTGTCGGCGAGTTAATAAAAATGGGTGTTGAAAAGGGCAGGTCTGTAAAACCGAATCTTAAAGTAGGTATATGCGGAGAGCATGGCGGAGAGCCGAGTTCCGTAGAGTTCTGCCATAAGAGCGGATTAAACTATGTAAGCTGCTCGCCCTTCAGGGTTCCGATAGCAAGATTGGCTGCTGCACAGGCGGTTTTAAAAGAAGGCAGGGCGGATATAATATCCACCACCGCATGAACAAAAAAAGTGTCAGAGTATCAGAGTTAAAAAAACTTTGACACTA
>CAYMMR010000146.1:0-7302 GCA_964391545.1 uncultured Nitrospinota bacterium
ATTTTTTTCCAATTTTTTTCTTGACAGCATCTTTTTCGCAGGTCTATACTACACATCACGAATTTTCCTATTTAGTTCACACTGAAAAACGGCCTTTTTTACTATCACTTATTTAATTATTTAGACGATACTGAAAAATGACTTTTTTGAACGACTTTTTAGTTTTTCTTTTGTTCCATAATGTAATAATTTCAATAAATTAAAGCAAAAGAAAAAATAATGGAAGTGAAAAAAAGGTCATTTTTCAGTGTGAACTATTTAAGAAAAACAATTTAAAGCGATATAGCGATGAAAATTTCCGAGAGCATTAAAAAATTACTCGAAAAGGCTGATATAATATATGTAAGCACCTCGGGTAAGGACGGCATCCCGCATCTTGCTATAGGAGAAAAGATTGCCGTTCCCGATAGCGGCCATGTGATACTCGATGCGTGGTTTTGCGTTAAGACGGTAGAAAATCTGGCGGCAAATCCGGCAATTGCTATAGCCGTCATAGACATGTCAACTAAAGATGGATTTCAGGTAATAGGCAATGTCGAAAAGATTGAAGATAAAATGATGATGGATGGCTTTGTCCCCGAATTAGAAGAGAAGTGGACGGGTATTTCCACCGGATATAAAATATCCGTAACTGTCAGCCATGTGATGAAATTTACCACAGAGGCGCATTCAGACCTGCCATTATCTTCCTAACCCTAACAAACAGGAGAAGGTTATAATAGCAAAGAAACTTTCCTCTCGCTTCCGTTATTTTTTTTGCTCTATATCCTGTCAATCTTAGCTGCCAGAATAAAATCATTATCCGAGAGGCCTTTTATGGCGTGGGTACAGAGGTCCAACTCGACCTTATTATAATGGATCGATATATCGGGATGGTGACCTTCATCTTCGGCTATCTTTGCCGTTGAATTTACGAAGTTTATTGCCTCTGCAAAGTTTTTAAATTTAAATGCCCTGTAGAGGTGTCCGCCTTTCAACGACCATAATGGAATCTCCATCAAAAGATCTTTTATCTTTGCCTCTTCAAGCGGGGGCATTCCTCCCTCGCATGGTATACACCTCTTTTCATGCAGGTTCATTTTTCTCCTTTTGGATGAGGTTATCTGCAGGCAACGGCATCTTTAAATGCAGCATCCTCTTCTCGTATATATTAGCATAAATTATGCAAAATTCAATTGAACTGCCGGTTCATTCCTCTTCTCTTACCGGCTTCGGCTTATTTACTATAATTCTTTCTTCAAAAGCAGCAAAGGGCTTTATCTTTTTAAGGAGCTTTTCGTCCAGCATCCCGGTTTCTACAATCTTTGCCAGTGAATTCGTATCGAGCTCCGATATTTCGCTCCACAAGCCGGCATCTATAATTATCTTCTCGAGATCCTCCCTGCCTGTGTCATGTTTGCCAGGAAATTTAAACCCCTTTTTGAATATAACCTTGACAGTATGGCCGCTCCCTTTTATGACCTCGATGCCTTCCTTTTTTGCATAAGCAATAAGGGCTTCCCTTAGTAAATCCTTTTCCGCCTCCGACTCTTTTAATTTTTTCCATGCCGAAGTGTATTTATTAACAAGCCTTACGCCGTCATCCTCGAGATACTTATTAAGAGGAAGGGAATCTACTTTATTTATATGGCTTCTGACAGGACAATATTCCTGATAATCGCACCACTCACAAAGCTCGGACTCCTTACACTTAAACTCTCTATCCGATTCTATCTTGTCAATTAAGGCTATTGTATCTTTTCTTAAATCGGATAGCTGCCCGGGCGTCCTAATCGATGACATCTCGATGTCAAAAACGAGATAATGCCATACAAGACGAACCTCTTTTATATCGCTAAATTTCTCTCTTATGCCTATCTCGTAAAGCGCAAGCTGCCTGTCCTCATTAAGATGCTCCTGTAATGGAAGACTCCCGGATGTCTTATAATCATGAATCTCGTAAACGCCTTCTCTTGTCCTATCGAGACGGTCTATAACCCCGCGGATATTGTATCTCCCGTCATCGGACAAAGGGAAAGAGAGCATTTTTTCTATCCAAACGGCCGTCGCCCGATTAAACGGGGCATAGTGCGAATAATAATTCTTAAGACACTTTATTCCCGTATCTCTGTAGTTTATAGCAGAGAGGTCTTTCTTCCTTATAATAATGGAATCGTTCCAGTTTTTATCCCACTGTTCATTGAAAATATTTATTAACTCCTCGATTGTAAGCAATCTGGAGTATTGCAAATCCTTATAAAATCTCTCAAGCGCTTCATGGACACGGCTGCCAAGAAACGTCTCTATCCCCTCCCCTGCTTCGACATCGAGCTTATCTATATATTTAAGCTTGTATTTCAGGGGACAGATTTCATAAGTTGACAGGCTGCTGTGCGAGTAAACAGGCATAAGATTTTTTGCCTCAGACTTTCGCTCAATAAAAAATAAGTTATGGCTGATTTTCTTCTCTTGCGATTATTATCTGCATATCCATGACATTCGTTCCTGTGGGTCCGGTTATTAAATGATGTCTCTCCCCTGAAAGAAAGTCAAGCTTTTTAAAGAAGCTATATGAGTCATTCTCAGCCAAATAATAATTTGGGTCGAGACCGAGTTTTTTTGCCTTTATTACAGTCTCGCCATCCACAATAGCCCCTGCTGCATCGGTAGCCCCATCGGTTCCATCAGTGCCGGCAGAAAGCATAGTTATCCCATCTATTCCTTCTATCCCGATTGCAAATGCAAGGGCAAGCTCCTGATTTCTGCCCCCCTCCCCTTTTCCCATAACCGTTACAGTAGTCTCTCCGCCGCTAATCAGACACCTTGAACCTCGCCCCTTGCCCCCCTGCTTACTGTCCCTGCTTGAATCATGCAGGGACATGCTTGCAGAGCCTGCCCCGCACTTGATGCGGGGGGCAGGCTTGACCCTTTCTTTTAGCCATCTCCCCGCATCCCTTGCCTCTCCCTGAAGCTCTGATGTAATTATCTCTGCATCATAGCCCATTGACACAGCCTTTTCCTTTGCAGCAGTGAGGGCATTTTTGAGGCTTCCTATTATAAATGCCCTGTCATTTTTAAATTCCTCCTTAGGTGTATCCTTTATCGTTCCCATTACCCCCTGCCTTAAAAGTCTCATTACATTTTCAGGCAATCTATCTAATAGATTGTATTTTTCTATCGCATCCATTGCATCTTTAAAGGTACCGTTGTCAGGCACAGTTGGCCCGGATGCAATAACATCGAGCCTGTCGCCTATAACATCGGACAATATGAGAGTTATAAGGACGGCAGGATGGGCTATCTCCGCCAACTTACCGCCTTTCACCTTCGAGAGATGTTTCCTTACTGCATTAAGCTCATCAATCTTTGCTCCTGCCGAAAGGAGGAGTCTGTTGACCTCTTTTTTCTCGTCGAGGGTTATTCCATCTGCAGGTGAAACAAGGAGAGCCGAACCGCCGCCGGATAGGAGACAGATAACGAGGGTCTTTTCATCTGCTTCCTTTAAAATTCTTAAAATCTCCTTTGTGCCTTTAACCCCTGCCTCATCGGGCAGAGGGTGTCCAGCCTCGAGCTGCTTTATCTTTTTCAATGGACAGGTATGCCCATATTTTACAACAATACAACCTTTGCCGATTCTATCTCCTAATATATTTTCGACAGCCTGAGCCATAGGAGCAGCTGCCTTCCCGGCGCCGATTACCAAAATGTTATTAAATCGATTAAGGTCATAAGAAATATTTCCGATGTTGAGAATATTACCGTCAATTTTTAGAGACTGTAAGATTAGCCTGTATGGATTTACAGCATCGATGCCTGCCTTGAATATAGCCCGAAGCATTTCACCTGTTATCATTTGACAAATCCAGCTTTATATCGAAAACCTCATACTAATGGAGTGTCCCTAAAGTTCATTTACTGTCATTCCGCACTCGATGCGGAATCCAGTCTTTGATTTTACTGGATTCCCGCTTACGCGGGAATGACAAACGATGGTAAAGCTATTTGTGGGACTATCCACTAATTCCTTAACTTCCAACAGGATAATAGCCATCGCCTACAGGTGTTTAATATCATCCTTCTCTTCTTCCTTTAAAAATTTCTTTTCCAGATATGTCTTTGCAATCTCTTTCCCCCCAAAGCCAAATGCAATGGCAAGGGCGAGGACGATTCCGCCGAATATTATCGTAAACGCAATAACAACGGTCTCCCTCCCTATGCCAAGCTGCTCCAATGCCATTGTGCCCGAGAGGACAAGCACCGTGAATTTAACAAACCTGCCTATAATGCCTGAGATTTTCATCCCTGCATTTACCGATGCTATGAGGGCAGCCCTCCCTAAAAAATTGCTTAGCAGATAGCCGAACAAAAGCAAGAGAGCCGCAACAAACATATTTGGAAGGTAGAGGAGAATTCTTTCAAAGATTTTCTCAAAAGTAGAGACCTCGAGGGACCTCATGGAGATAACGGCAAAGGCAACAATGGTAATCCATCCGATTATCCTTGAAAGCAAAACAGACGCCGAATCCCTTATTCCGCCTTTTCTCAATAATTCTATTACCCCCGACCTCTCCGACAGCTTATCAAGTCCTATTGCCTTGAAAAACCTTAAAAGGAATGCCTTTAAAATTATTCCAAAAATAACACCCAAAATCAGAACAAGAATAGCTGCAATGAAATTCGGTAAAAACTGGAGAGTCTTCTCGAGAAACCTCTCAAATGGATCTAATACTAATTTTTGAAAAATGTCCATAACTACCCCCTTTCGCTATTCCAATTTTTCATGAGAAAAGTCTTCCTTTCCTCAAAAATTCTGCACAATTGTTCAATCTTCACCTCCACCTCCGGGGCATCGCTTTTCCATGTCTCTTTTACAAAGGACGCAGTCCTTCCAATATAGAGCGGTGTAAGAGATTTTAATAGATGCTCCTTGCTTATTATCTTTTTGTGCGATGCAATGGCAAAGCTGTATATAATCTCTACCCATACATCATCGAGGATATTGAATTCATCATTCGACAACCCGGCAGCTTTTCGCAGAAAATTTATAATCTCCTTCGAAAGAAACTCCTTCCATATCTCCTCTAATTCCTTAACTCCAAGCCTGAATTTATCAATCATCCTGTCAAGATTAACCAAAACAGGCTCAAGTCCGACTGCATATTGAAAACCATAAACCGGCACAGACTCCGTTTTTATAACATTTTTCCATACATCCGAATATGCCTCCATAGAATCAAAGGCTGCCCCTACAACCTGATAGAGCATTGCGCTTAAATCCGCCCCGGGGTCTTTCGGGTCATGAATCTTTGCCCCAAGAAACGATTGGCAAATCTTGAAATTATTGGCAATTGCAGTAGTCGTCATCCATATATCAATCCCATACTTTGCAACATCGGTTTCCCAAACATCTTTACTCATGTAAAATTTAGACAGCTTTCCAGAGAAGCCAAAATCGCCTCCTATCGGCTGCCTTATTCTCTTGCCATACAAAGCCCTCGTCAACGGGTAGATTATTCCATTGGTTATAGTTCCATCGTATTTATGCCTGTGGTAGAGAGGGGCAACATAATCAAAGCCCCCTTCGATTACAGGTTTTATCAGAAGCTCTATCCATTCGGGCGCAATACTTTTCAGGTCGGAATCCACAACCGCACACGCCTTTACACCGAGCGCATCCGATAGCTCAAATATGGTCCTAAAGGCGCTCCCCTTTCCGGGAATGCCGTGATATGTCGTCGCTATCTTAGAAAATGGACCAACCCTGTGGTGCATCAAAATAGACTGAAAATCCTCTATTGTTGACCGATGAAAAATTTCCATTGTGCCATCGGTAGAGCCGCCGTCAGAATTTACAAGGACGGACTTCCTGTCAGGAAAATATTTTGCAAGTCCTGCCTGAACCGCCCTTACAACATGGCCGATAGTGCGTGCATTATTGTAGCTCGGAATACCTACAAGAATATCCGCACCCTTTATCTCGTCAATTTGGGATTGAATCTCTTTTCTCAGGGTAATCTTTTCCACAAAAATAAACCTTTTTCATTACCTGTTATCTTCATCCACCGCACTTAAAAGCATATCGAAGAAATCCGGTATGGCAGAGGTAACCCTGCTCCAATTCGGTATCAGAGGCGCGCCGAGAGGGTCTTCCATAAACTGCTCCCCTGCAGTCTTTATCGCCTGTGCAAAAGCCGATATGGCAAGCTCTTCGGAGTGCCTGTCAAAGATAAGCCCGTTTATCATGGCATCGTCATGATACCTCCTCATCATATCCTGCGCCGTGCGGAGATAGGTAACCCGAAGGGACTTGAATAACCCATCGGAAAAGGTTACACCCTCCGTGGCGATATTTCTGAAGAATGTCTTGGAAATATCTATAGCCATCTTCATCAATCCCGTGGAGGCGTTATCTGCAGAGAGGGGCTGGTGGCGATGTTCATAACTGTCGCTTATGTCCACCTGGCATATCCTCTTAAAAGAACTGTTCCTATAGACCTCTGCCAGCACCCCGATCTCAAGCCCCCAATCTCCGGGTATCCTGTTTATCCTCGCCAAATCCGTAAACATGGCAAATTCTCCTGACAGCGGATAGCGGTAGCTGTCGAAATAGGTAAGCATCTGGTGATGTCCTATCATCTTTATCATTGCGCGAATAAGGGGCGTTACGAGGAGTCTCGTAACCCTCCCGTGCATCCTGTCGGTTACACGGGCATAGAAACCCTTGCAGAATTCATAATCGAGATTGGGGTTTGCAACCGGATAGCATAATCTCGCAAGAAGCTGCCTGTCATAGGTAACTATATCGCAGTCATGGAGGACTATGACATCGGATTTACCCCCTGCAAGTATATATCCATAAGCCATCCATGCCGAACGCCCCTTGCCGTCTCCGCCTGCATCCAGATCGTTCTCCTTTAAAAGCGCATAAAGCTTTTGCATTCTTTGTCCGTCATTCCATATAATTTTTACATCCTGCGGAAGCACGGACATAATCTCTCTTGCCCTTTTAAACTGGCTTTCCTCCGCCCTTCCCAATGTAACGATAATCTCATTCAGGTACTTTACATCCTTTAATACAGGAAGGATGGCCTTCATTGCCTCCCCTTCCAAATCCGTATAAAGGGCTGGAAGAACAAGGGCAATCGGTCTTATTCGTGAAAATTTTTTAAGCTGGGACTCCAATTTTTCGATGTCAATCTTTCCAAGACGATGAAAAGTTGATACAATGCCAAGCTGATAAAAGTCTCCCATAAACACCCCCCTTACAAATTAATTAGTTCACACTGAAAAATGACCTTTTTTTCACTTCCGTTATTTTTTCTT